>CANQDY010000006.1 GCA_947593895.1 uncultured Bacilli bacterium | reverse complement strand
AAGAATTTGGTGCTGAAGGTATTGGCTTATGTCGTACTGAACACATGTTCTTTGATAAAGATAGAATTTTCTCTATGAGAAAAATGATTCTTGCAGACACTGTTGAAGAAAGAAAAGCGGCTTTAGCGGAATTACTTCCAATGCAACAAGCTGACTTTGAAGGATTATATGAAATCATGGATGGAATGAATGTAAATGTTCGTTTACTTGATCCACCTCTACATGAATTTTTACCACAAGAAGAAGAAAAAATTGAAGAGCTTGCAAAAGCCACTGGTAGAACAGTTGAACAAATTAAAGCAAGATGCGAAGAATTACATGAATTCAACCCTATGATGGGCCATCGTGGTTGCCGTTTAGCAGTTTCTTATCCGGAAATTTGTGAAATGCAAACAACTGCAATTATCAAAGCTGCAATCAATGTTCAAAATAAAACAGGAAAACCAATTACTCCTGAAATTATGGTACCATTAGTACTTGAAGTTAAAGAATTAAAATTTGTCAAGAACATCATTACAACTACCGCAGATCGCTTAATCAAAGAGGCTGGTGTCAATATGACCTACCATGTTGGTACAATGATTGAAATTCCTAGGGCTGCATTACTTGCAGATGAAATTGCAACCGAAGCAGAATTTTTCTCATTTGGTACAAATGATTTAACACAAATGACATTTGGTTTCTCACGTGATGATGTAACTAAATTCTTACCAGACTACTATGGCAACAAAATTTTTGAAGAAGATCCATTCAAGACTCTTGATAAACATGGTGTTGGTAAATTAGTTACAATGGCAGTCAAACTTGGTCGTTCAACAAGACCTGAATTACACATCGGTGTATGTGGTGAAACAGGTGGAGAACCTAACTCAATTGATTTCTACCACAATGCCGGACTTGACTATGTTTCATGTTCACCATTCCGTGTACCAGTTGCTCGTTTAGCTGCTGCACAAGCTGCTATACGACATAAAAAAACAACTAAATAATATTAGATAAAAATTAAAACACATATATTATGGTTTGGGCTTATTTCTTAAAGAGATAAGCCCTTTTCTAGTAAACTAATAAATTCTATTTTTTAGCATATTGATTATTTTTTTATTTTAATTTCAACTTTCAACACCACTACATTAATAGTATTAAAATAAATAATATTAGAACGCAAAGCAAAATACTTATTACGATGTCATTCTATACTATTTTCTTTGAATTATATCAATTTTTTGTAATTTTTTTATCTCGGATTAACAGTTTTTTTCTTATTTTTTTCAAATTTTCACTAATTAAATCCTATATGTTACATCAAAAAAAAGCGTTTTTATTGAAAAATTGTATTTTATGCAATATTATAAATATATAGTTGTACTTGATACAACTTGAAATTGTTTTTTGAAAGGGAGGAAATATGAACAAAAAACTTTTATTAGTATCGTTACTGGCCGTTGGTATGTTAGTAGGATGCGGGGGAGGAAAAGAAGATAAAAAATCTGATACTTCCACCAGTAGTGATACATCAGTCGAAACAGGAAAATACGGTAAAGCGGGTTATTATATAATCGGTACCGGAAATGAATGGAGTGAAATTTTCTGGACAAGAACTAATTTTGAAATTTTCTATCTTGCACCTGTCGGAGATGGAACATACTCATTAACAGGATCGATTTCTGCTGATGATGTTAAAGATGGAGCAAAATGGGAATATAAAGTAAGATACTTTGATGGAGAAGGAACTGTAAAAGATTGGTATCCTGATGGAGTAGATAACAATGGTGTTATCACTGAAGCTGGCGAATATAAATTTGTATTTAACCCAGATTCAACAGAAAAAGCAACCAAAGAAGACGGATCAGAATACACTCTTTACACAAAAGCACAACGTATAGGTGATGCAAAAGATAGCAATCATTTATTAATTTCAACCGAAACAAGATCTGATATCGATCAAGTTAAAAAAGATGCAAAATTAAGAGTTCAAGTTACTGGATTAAAAGTTGAAGAAGGACAGCATGTTTATGCATATGCATGGGATGGCAATTTCTTCGATGGTTGGAAAGAATTAACTAAGAGTGCAACAAGTGAAGACATATATGAAGTTTCACTTACAAATGTTTTAGTTGGTTTAGGACCTCTAGAAAGAACTTACGAACTCAATCTTGTTATTTCAGATAAAAATGTAGTTGATGGAGAACCAGAAGATGGTATTTGGGATGGAAAAGTTGCAAATCCAGATGCTACAAGTGGTAACTGGAGTATTACATATTCCGCAAATAAAACATCAGCCTCATTATCAGTTGATTTATTAGAATTACACTCAACAATGACAACAGATGATTTCATCACTTATGTTGATACATTAACTGACTATGACTACAAAGTAGCTCCACAATATGGTTTTGTTACTGGTGTTGTTACAAAAGTAGATTATCAAGCAAATTTTAACAGCTATAACATTACTTTAGAAGATACAACTGATGGAAAAGATGTTACTATTTATTCCGGAGCATTAAGAGAAGGTGAAGATGCACCTAAAGTTGGTGGAACTATTTCTGCATATGGAATTATTCAGATTTTCAAAGGAACAACATATCGAGTAGCTTATGATAGCACAAATAAAGTAAGTCCAATCATCTACAATGTAGTTAATCTAGACCCACAATATTGGATCAGAGGTTCATTTGATACAAATTGGGACACATTAGATGATTATAAATTTAAATTAGGAGAAGAAGGTCACTACACATTAACTGTCAGATTAGAAGCAAATACAGAATTCAAAGTAGCAACTGCTGATTGGGGAGATGAATGGAATTTTGATACAGTCACATTTGCAGATGACACTGTAAAAGCATGTTTTGATGGAAAAGGCGATGAAGTAGGAAAGAGAAACCTTCTTGTTGTAACTGCTGGTACATATACATTTTCAATTGACATCTCAGGTGAAAATCATATATGCACAATTTCTAAATAATAAGTTAGAATTTTAAATTAAAGAGGTAAATTAATTTACCTCTTTTTTGTGTCTATTAATAATTATATGACTTTAAAAAACACCAAAAAACCTTCTTTACAAATAGATTATCTAAACTATATATAAAGAAGGTCTTATTATAAATAATATATTAATCGCTTATTATTTTGATAGATTTCCAAACATTGAGGTGTAAACATTAGATACTGCTTCACCTAATTCAATATTTTCAATAACCTTTGCAAGCATTGGTCCAACTGATAACACTTTAACAATTGGACTTTTCATTTTATCTTGAAGAGGAATTGAATTTGTGGTTACTATTTCATCAAATACGCCATTTAAAATTCTATTTTCAGCCGGAGAAGAAAATACTCCATGTGTACAAGCAATTTTAACACTTTTTGCACCATTCTCTTTTAATACTCTTGCACCAGCAGAACATGATCCACCAGTATCAATCATATCATCAATCATAATACAATTCATGTCTTTAACATTACCAATAACATTCATAATTTCCGCAACATTTGGTCCTGTTCTTCTCTTATCAATGATAATAATCGGTAAATTGAGTTTTTCCGCAATTTTTCTTGCTCTATTAACTCCACCATGATCTGGTGAAACAATTGCAGTATGTTTATCATCCTTATATTTCATATAGTAATCTGTAATTAATGGTATTGCGCTTAATTCATCGACTAAACACGAAAAAAAGCCTTGAATCTGTGGAGCATGTAAGTCGATAGTAATAACACGATGTACTCCCGCTGTTTTCAATAAATCGGCAACTAAACGAGAAGTAATCGGTTGTCTTGGTTTACTCTTACGATCTTGTCTTGCATATCCAAAATATGGAATGATTACATTTATTTCTCTTGCGGAGGCTCTTCTTAAAGCATCAACAAAAACTAAAATTTCAAATAAATTTATGGTTACCGGAGTACAGGTTGATTGAATAACAAAAACATCCTTATCTCTAACAGTCTCTAATGGTTCACAAAGAATTTCTCCATCGGCAAAGTGAGTGACTTTTGCTTCTTTAAGTGGCAATCCAAGACAATCAGCAATTTCTTTTGCCAAATCTTTATTTGCACTTAATGTATAAATTTCTGCATTTTTTAGCATATTTTTCCCTTTCCAAAATAAAAAGTAATAATTTATTATTATCTACAAACAATTAACTATTACTTTTTAACATTTGTTTCTCCTATTGTTAACAGATATATTATAAAATTATTATCTTATTATTTCTATATTTGCTTTTTATTTTTCATGTAACAATTTTTTAAATTAAGTGACACTTCTTTTAAGTAATTTGGTTACCAGATTACAATTATCATGTCGTGAGTTTTTTTATCTCCTATCAAAGCTTAACATTTTCTTTTCTCATGTGTGTTGACACGAGATTTTTATCTTCTTTTGAAGATAATAAAAATTAAAAAATCAGTTATGTGTATTTCTTAGTTTTATCAAAGGAAAATATTTATTTTAAAACCATTATTTTGTTTCAGTAAGAATAACCTTATAACCTTTTTCAAGTAAAATCATATTTATCTTCTTAAGTTTTTTATAATCAGAACTTATTGAAAATAGAGCCGAACCAGAACCTGTCATAACTACATTATCTAAACCAGATTCTAACATTTCCTTTTTGATATTTGCTAGTTCTGGATATAGATTTTTTGCTGCATCTTCAAGTTGATTTCCCATCGATTTAGTTAAAAGAGATAAATCATCTTTTTGTAATGCTTCAATAATTCCTTCAATATCTGCATTTGAAGTAGTTCCAACTTCATCATATTTTAAATAAGTATCTTTTGTGGATAATCCTTTTTTGGGAAAAAGCAAAAGAACTGCATATCTTTTTTTATTTTTAATTGTTGTTAAAATTTCGCCTTTTCCTTGAACTCTTGCAGTTTGATTATAAATACAAAATGGAATGTCTGATCCAACTTTTTTACCAATTTCACATAACTCTTCAATTGATAATTTAAGTTTTAATAATTTATTTAACGCAATTAATACTGCTGCGCCATCAGCGGAACCTCCACCTAAGCCGGCACCAATAGGAATTTTTTTATGAATATGAATTCTAAAGTTTTCTTTATAATTACATTTTGCTCTTAAAGCTTTTTCAACTTTAGAAACAATATTAGTTTCATCGGTTGGTAATTCATGATCATCTGAGGTAATTAAAGTATCAAAACCATTTGGTAATAATTCAATTTCAATACGGTCATGTAATTCTATTGGAGCAATTACCATATCTAAGTTATGATAAGCATCCTGAGTATCTTTATTTATTACATTTAGTCCTAAATTAATTTTTGCATAAGCTTTAGTCAATAACATTTTAACTAATTTCCTCCATTATAATACTTTCTCGCTCGTCCTTTAGTTTCAATTCCACCAATTTGTTTACTATAAGTGCTTTTTAATACTTTATCAAAATCAATTTCTTCCGATATTGTTGCGCTAGCAATTGAACTAGCGACAATAACCGGATCCAATAAGTGAATATTCTTTCGATTTGGTGAAGAAGCAAAATTTGCACCTTCATTTATTAATGCTTCATAATAAGATTGACATGCACCGGCAACAATAACTAATTCATCCTTAGAATTAATAATGGATCTAGCCATTTTAATTGTTTCAACAAAGTACTTTGAGTTTCGATAACTATTAATATCACTGATATTTTGACCTTTAAACAATGAATCATGACCGGTGATTACCAATACATCCGGTCGATGCTTATTAATCAGTTGATTAATAAACTTTGGCATATCACTTTCTTTGATAAAATAACCATCTGCATTAATATGATAATGACGATATGCTTCCATAGCCTTTTTTAGATAAAATTCATCTCCATCTAGATGAAGAACCTTACCCTTTAATAATTTTGCATCAAAATGAATTATAGGTAAAGATAAAACGATTTTATTTTTATTTTCATACTCTTTTAAATCTTCAAGTGGAGCATCTGCAACAAGGCGATAGATTTCACCTTGAAGAAGTGCTTTATTATCAATAATATTAATTACTCTAAATATCACATCATGTTGATGCGATTTTCTAGTTACCAAGGAATTAATTTTCAACTCAATCACCTATATACAATATGAATTTTATTTTTTCATGCTTAGGTAATTTTTACTTAATAATAGATATTCAGATAAATTTAATGCCTCTCCTCTTATACTTTCTTGGATTTTTGATTTTTCTAGTAATTCCTTAGCCTGTTCTTTATTTTTCAAATATATAGTTAGATTATTTAATATTGTCTTTCTTCTTTGAACAAATGACGCTTTTATAAGGGAAAACATTACTTTTTCAATTTCTTTATCGACACGTTTTTTATTAAAGTCAATTTTTAAAATCACGCTGTCAACATTAGGAATAGGAATAAACTTATCTTTGTTAACTTTCATTACTAATGATAGTGTTCCTACATATTCAATAAAAATATTTAATGGTGAATAATCTTTACTACCGGACTTAGCTATGATTCGATTATAGACTTCTTTTTGTACCATAAACTCAAATACTTTAAAATCAATACTTGCCATCACTATCTTCTCAATAATCCGAGTAGTTAAATTATAAGGAACATTAGATATAACTTTTACGCTTTGACTTTTCAAAAATGATAGATTTACCTTTAAAAAATCAGCATTCTCTAAATGCAAATTAGAATAGTGTTTCATTTCTTCTTTTAATGATTGATACATATCTTCATCAATTTCATAGGCATAAACTTGATTACCTCGATCCAATATTTCTTGAGTTAATGCTCCAAGTCCTGGTCCGATTTCTACAACAATATCATCTGAAGAAAGAGAAAGATTATCAACACTTCTTTTTACTATATCAAAATCAACCAGAAAATTTTGTGAATATTTCTTTTTGGGATTTATCATTAAACTACTCATTCTTTTAATAACATATTCTTTACTAGCTATTTTCATATAACTCTAACACTTCCTTTAATTTGTTTTTATTAATTTGAAGCATATTTATTCTTTTTAATAAAGTTTTACCATTTACCTTTCCTAAATGAAAATATTGACTTAGATAATTTCTTTTATCAACTGAATTGTTTTTACCAATCAAACCAAATTGAAATAAATCATCATTAGTTAAAGGTTCTTCTACCTCTATTTCTTGATATTGAATCATATTATTTAATGCTTTAAAAATTGCTTCATTGGTCGCCTCGGCAACACCAACTTTATGGCGTTTGATAGCTTTATCTTTATCAACAAAAGCATTAAAGCAACCTTTAACATTCTGATTTATTATATTTCTAATCCTTTGTCCTGGATAATCTGGATCCGTAAATACGATAATTTGTCGGGAAAGAGATAAAATTCGTAGATATTCAATTGTTTCACGCGAAACTTCTGATCCATTTGTTATTACAAAATCTGCATCAACTAATAAACATAGTTTATTAACATCACTTTTTCCTTCAACAACAATTACTGGTTTTAATATCTTTTTCATATATAAAATAGTTTCTTTCCGTTTTCCATAGTTATATTTTCAATTAACTTGCTATCTACATTTCTAAGTGTGGCAATTTCTTCAATAACATAATTTAAATAATATGGATAATTAATCTTCCCTCGAAAAGGTACTGGAGGCAAATAAGGTGAATCTGTTTCAATTACTAATTTTTCTAAATCAACTTCTTTTGCAACTTGCTTTGATGTAATTGAATTCTTATAAGTTATTGGTCCATCTAATCCAATATAAAATCCCATTTTAAGAATTTTTTTCATTTGTTCTACTGATCCGGAAAAACAATGAAATACTCCCTTTTTATTACAAGGATATTTCTTTAAAATATTTATACAATCCTCAACACTATTTCTAGCGTGAATTATTAAAGGCAACTCAAGTTTATTTGCAATTTCAATTTGCTTAATAAAATATTTTTTCTGTTTATTTTTGGTTATCTCATCATTTTTCCAATAATAATCAAGTCCAATTTCTCCAATTGCTTTAACTTTTGAAGTCAATAAAGATTTAAGTTGATTTTCTAATTGATCATAATCTACACTATCTACTTCCTGAGGATGAACACCAATTGATGCATAAACCTCTTGATAATTTTTACTAACTTCAACGCATAACTTAGAATGATTAATATTATCGCCTACAAGCATTATTAAACCAACATTGTTTTCTAAACAGCGTTTGATAAGAGAATTAATATCTTCATTAAATTTTTCATCATATAAATGGCAATGTGTTTCAAAAATCATCTTTATTTTCCTACGCAAAAACGAGAGAAGATTTCACTTTCTAAATCTACTTTAGTTTCTTTACCTAAAATATCTCTAATTGAGTCATATGCTCTTTTTAAATAAATCGAAACTAAATCTAAAGAAATATTATTGAGTGCCTCTTCTCTTGCACTTAATAAATTCATTTTAGTTTGACTTAATAAACCAATTTCTCTGGAGGAACAAAGAGAAGGAATTAAATTATTTATTTCTTCCACATTAAATAATTTTTTAATTGCTTTTTCAAGTGATGAAATATCTTTATTTAACGCGGAGATATATATTTTATTTTGATCTAACTTATTTTCATCAATAAGTTCTTTCTTATTATAAACCACAATTCTTTTTTTATTTTTTGTTAAATCTAATAGAATTTTATCTTCATCAGTAACAATATTTGCTTCCATTACTAAAATAATTAAATCTGCTGTATCAATGACATCTTTTGATTTTTGAATTCCAATTTTTTCAACTTCATCAAAACTATCTCTGATTCCCGCTGTATCAAGCAAATTCAAAATAATACCACCTAGATTTATTTTTCCTTCAACCACATCTCTTGTAGTACCGGGAATATCAGTAACAATCGCTTTATCTGTTTTTAATAAGGCATTTAATAAACTTGATTTGCCAACATTTGGTCGACCAACAAGAGCTACATTAATTCCTTCATTAATGATTTTATTTCTTTCTCCATTTTTAATTAATTTATCGATAATCTCAATTAATGGATTAATATTCTTAATAATTTTATCATTAGTCATCTCTTCAATATCTTGATACTCAGGATAATCAATATTAACTTCAATTAATGAAAGAATATCCGCAAGAGTGGTTTCTATTGGTTTAATTAATTTACTCGTCTCACCAGTTAAAGAATACATTTGTAATCTTTTTGATTGTAATGTCTCTGCGTTAATTAAAGAATTAATTGCCTCAGCTTGAACTAGATCAATTCTTTCGTTATAAAAAGCTCTTGCAGAAAACTCTCCTCTTTGGGCTATTCTAGCGCCATATTTAATTATTAATTCAATTATCTGATTTGCAATAATCATAGAACCATGACAAGATATTTCAACAACATCTTCTCCAGTAAAACTTTTTGGTGCTTTAAAATACGAAACAATTACTTCATCAATAATTTCATTATTACTTTTATCAATAATATGTCCATAATAGACATAGTGGGATTTACTTACTTCACGAGAAAAAATATTATTAATAATTTCTAAGCTTCTGTCTCCAGAAATTCTGATTACTGCAACCGCACCTTTAAGAGGTGGGGTAATTAAACTTACAATACAATCAAACATTTTCTTACCTCACAATTAGTATAATAAAAATAATAAAACATTAAAAGAAAAAGTCGTTTTCACGACTTTTAACTTAACTATTTATATAAAGTAGTATCTTGAGTTAATACTTTTCTTAAATACTTTATCTGCTTATTGTTATCATAATAACAATCATCTTTTTCATAATAATCAAAAATAGATGTCGTTTCAATTAATCCATTAATATTGACTTTTACCGCAGGATAGTCATAAGTAAAGTTAGATCCTAATTCTCTAGAAACACCCGTATCTGAATTTCCTTTATACCAAAAGTAACAATTATTAACTTTACTATAACCTGAGGCTAAGCTAATTCCTTCTTTAGGTAACCAATTTTCATTATTTACAAATTGAAAAGTCATATTCTTAACCCACCAAGGGAAGTAATAATCATATGATGTAGATAATGCGTGAACATTATTACCTATATTGATAAAATAATCTCCACTACAATCTTCATCAGAATAAGCCCAACACTTTTTACTTCCTTCTAAATAATAAGAAGCTGTTGACACTCTTCCATATTGATAATCTAAATATCTTTCTAAATCATAATAACCATAACCTTTTTCAAAAGATAAATCATATATATGTAATGTTCTGATATCCCAACCTGCTTCATCTTCAAAATGAATATGTGAAGTTGATTTTTTGATTGTAGTTGTTGGATTATATTCCATACTTTTGATATCTTCAGAAATATTTAAAAGTCGTCCTACATCTAATCTTCCATATCCCATATCAATACCTCCATTATATTTAGAAATATCAACACAAGTCGCCTTTAAAGCATTTTCAAAATCTATATTAGTTTTAGTTGGATATTTTTGAAAATATAATGCCGCTGCACCAGCAATAATAGGTGCAGAAAAAGAAGTTCCTTTTCCTCCATCCCAATATGTTGAAATATTTTTGCTCGTATCAAATCCAGGTGCATAAATTCCACTTGATGGAGCAAAAACATCAACATATTTAACGCTATTATTATAATTGCTGCCTTCTCCCCCTTCTTTCCAGATAAGATTTGGACTTCCAGCCATTGTTCCACCGGCTCCAATGACATGATTACATCCGGCCGGATAACTAACTTTTGTTGAATAGCTATTGCCTGAAGCTGATACAATAGTAACACCTTTACTATAAGCGTAATTAATACTATCATTAAATACTGTTGATAAATCAACTCCAGGACTAAAAATAATATCTCCTGAAGTTGCACCGCTAGGAGAAGGGTACATGCCTAAAGAAACTGAAACTACTTTAATTTTATTATCCCCACAATATCTAAACGCATCCACCATAGATTCAACCTTTTTATCAATCTTGATTAAAATTAATTCACATTCCGGAGCAACGCCAGTTATTCCTTTTCCATTTACTCCACTTGCGGCTAATCCTGCACACATAGTTCCATGACTATCTCCATCAGTAATATTAACTTTATCTCTTCCTTGAACTCTTGTTGTCTTGCCATTAGAGGTAGAAATATAAACCGATTTATCACTAATTCTAGAACTTCCATCTCTGTTTTTAAATTCTGGGTGATTAATATCAAATCCCGAATCAATTACCGCTAAAGAAACTCCTTCACCTCGATAATGATTCCATACTGACTTAATATCTCCAATATAATTTAAAACTTGAAGTTGCTTTCCATAGTTTGGTTCACTAGTTGGATGATAAGGATATCCTATATCATAATCAGTTTTATCTTCTATATTACTAGATATACTCGAAGTTTCTAAAGACTCACTTGAGTTTGATAAACTATCTTCCATTGAACTATTATTAACGCTACTTATTTCACTAGTAGGGATTGCTTCTGAAGAATTATTTTCTACTGAGTTACTTGGAATTGTTTTAGAAGAGCAACCAACTAAATTCAATAAAAGAAAAGCACATAATATTTCTTTTTTCATAAATAAATTTCTTCTCCTTATTTCTTATATTTTAATTTAATATTCATTTTATAACAATATTAGTTCCGTCAGTTTTAGTAAAACTGAAATAAAAACTTAAAAAAATAACAATCAGAACATTTTTTATAACTAAATACTTAATATAGTTCTCAAAAAAACAGAATACTCTTATTTCTTAAAGCTTTTTATTCCTTATGCCTAAATAATAAAAAAACTAAGAGGTCATCTATATCACTCTTAGCTAGTATTTATATCGATATATCACTGATCCTTTTTAACATTCTTACTATAAATATTTTTGCAAGGTATATTTTGCCTCAATGATTAACCATTGATATATATACATTGTATCATATTGCTAAATAAATTAAAAAATGCTATGTTTTCCTCTTAGTTTTATCATAATAAAGACAAAGGCTCTTTTTTATTTATGTCTAATCATTATTTTCAACGTATATAATTTGAATTTGTCTTTGTTTTCCAGATCCTTTAGATTCAGTTCTAATATTTGGCATGTTAGTTAAGGTGTTATGAATAACTCTTCTTTCATCCGCAGGCATTGGATCAAGAATTGCGTTCACTTTAGTTTTTTGTACTTCATGAGCAATTCTTCTTGCCATTTTGCAAAGTCGTTCGTATTTGTCATCTTTATAACCATTGATATCAAGTAAAACTCTATAATGATGCTTAAAATGATTTGATACTGCAATTCGAGTTAATTCGTTTAATGATTGAAGTGTTTTTCCATTTTTTCCAATTAAGATTGAATTATGATCGCTATCAATTTTTAATCTAATAATTTCATCTTTAATTGATGGGGTAACACGACACTCAACACCAACTGATTGGATTGCTTCTTTTAAATAATTTTGAGCATATTCGATTATATCTACAATCTCATATACTTCAATCTGAACACATGCTTCATTTTCATCAACTACATCATAAACTAGTTCAGATACTTCAATGCCTTGATCTTGCGCGGCATTTTCTAACGCTTCTTCTTTTGTTGCTCCTATATACTTCATAATTACCTCTATTTCTTTGTTTTATATTTTACATGTTTCTTTAAATTAGATTTCTTTGCCAAAAGACCTTGCATAATGATTGTTTGTAAAATTGAAATTAATGAAGAAACAAACCAATAAATGGCCATTGCGATAGGTAAGGATAATCCCATAAATATAATGAAAATTAACATCATATTATTAACCATACTCATCGTTTTTTGAGATTGTTCCATAGATGGATTTCGATTTAATTTTTCAACATTATCAACTCTTTTTTTCTGCATCCATTGTGGAAGTTTCATTGAAATAAACTGTCCGGCAGCCATTAAAATGAAAATTACCCAAGCAATAATACATGTCAAACTCTTAAAATTAAACATTGAAGTCATAGTTGATGCCGCTAAAGATAGGCCAATTAAATCACCAGACATCAATACAGCAGAACCTTGCATCGCTCCCCAAACTGCAATAAAGATAGGGAATTGGAATATTAAAACAATAAATGTTCCCATTGGATTAATTTTATTTTTCTTATATAATGCCATTTGCTCTTGCGCCATTCTTTGCTTTTCGTATTGATTAGTTTGAGCATTAGGGTATTTAGCTTGAATCCTTGCTAATTCTGGTTGTAATTGTGTCATCTTTTGTTGGGACAAAGTTTGTTTTAATGTACATAAGATTAAAACGCCACGAACAATTAATGTTACTAATAAAATTGCACCAATTTGTCCCCAACCATTCAAACCAAACGCATGAGCAAATTGATATAACATCCAAGATACCGGATAAACTAATAATCCTTCAATAAATCCATAATCAAATGCTTCTTTCCATGATTTTCCTTCAAGATACACACCATTGTATTCTTCATCAATTGGGGTTATTGTAGTCGTATAACTTGATGCAATGGAATTAAATGTTCTTTGATAAAAAACTACATAGCTACGATCAGGACATAATCCAACTCCGATTGTGGAATTATTTTTTGCTTCATCTAACCATCTGTTATAGTTATTCCATAACTTGTTCTTTTCATAATTAAATGTAGTAACTCCATCTTTAGTAACTTCGCTTCCTCCGGCAAAAGTAGCGATAGCTCTTAAATACTTTTCTTCCTTATCTGCATATGGTTTTTCTCCTTTTGCGTTAGTATATTCTTTTAATTCAACAATATACTCCGAAATTTTTTTCTCCATAAACTGATTAAATTCATCTGAAGGGAGCAAGTATCCTTGATTCTTTGCTTCTTCATTAATTGAATAAGTTTCTGATTTCTCTCCATAGTTACCAAACTTCTCACCATCATCAAAATCTTCTTTTGCCATCATAATTGAACATTTGTCTTGGATAGTTACTAATGTTTTGGTACATCCAGATAAAGTGAAGACACATAAAAGTAATCCGATAATTTTTAAAATTCTACTACTTTTTTTCTTCATAAACTTATTAGTCCTCCTTTATTTTTGATGCAAGTTTTAATAACTCAGCATAATTTTGTTGGTAAGTGCGACTTAAGTAACTATTTCTTACAATAATTACATAGTCCATATTTTTTTTCATAGGTATGATATCTCTAGCCATAACACGAACTTGTCTTTTAATTCTATTTCTGACTACAGCATTTCCAAGTTTTTTTGAAGTAGATATGCCGACTCTGGAATTTTCAATTTCATTTTTTTTGAAGTAAATTACATAACCTAAGCTACTTACCTTTTTATTATTGTAAATAATCTTTTGAAAATCTTCATGAGACTTAACTCGATACTTTACTTTCATCTAATCAACCTTCTACAATTACTTTTAAAAAACCCACTAAATCAGTGGGTTATCTTTAGCTTAATTATGCAGTAAGTTCTTTTCTTCCTTTTGCACGACGTCTTGCTAAAACTTTACGTCCATTTGGGGTTGCCATTCTAGCACGAAACCCACATGTATTTTTTGTTTTTCTTTTACTAGGTTGATATGTTCTTTTCATTTTTTACACCTCCGACACTTTCATATACGTTCTTGATTATATATATAAATTATATATAAGTCAACAATCATGAATAAAATTTCCAAATTTAAAAATCTGTCTAACTAATGGATTTTTCATCATTTTTTTTATATCTTCTGGAAAATTTTTTTCGTATATTAACATAGTTATAAACAGGATTTATAACAAATTAACATAATGTTGAAAACATTTTTTTTATAATGGATAAATACAAAATTTATATGGACTATTCATACTATTTTAAATGTGGATATAAAAAAATATGTGGATAAATTATACACAAATTACCTTTAAGAATATTATTAAAAAAAACAAAATTATTTCCCACATATAAAAAATGTGGATAATTCAAATTTGTTTGGATAAATACAAATTATTTTTTTATTTAATATGTGGGAAAAACAAAATAGTAATAAATAATTATGTATTTTTCAACAATGTTGTGATATATTTCTTTTTAGAAAGATTAATTGGTAACTTTTATGGTATTAACATTAGATCAAAAAACATCTTTATGGAACAAAGTATTAGGTAAGGTGAAGATTAAAATTACTGATCGACATCTATTTGATTCATTTCTATCAGATACAAAAATATACAAAATTGATGGCAATAAGATGATTATTTCTACCGGAAGCAAATTATCTTGTCAATTTCTTAACTCAAATGACCATTATTTACAAACAATATCTAGTTGCGTTAAAGATGCAACCGAAACTGAGTACGAGATTTCTTTTATATCAAAAGATGACATTAAAGAACTAAATAAAAAGAGTCCGATTTTTGAAACAAAATCTCCTTTTTTTAGTAATTGTTCCTTAAATAATAAATTCACATTTGATAACTTTGTTGTCGGTTCGTGCAATAGAGAAGCGGTTCAAGCATCATTACTTGTTGCTAGTAATCCTGGAGTATCTTTTAACCCACTATTTATCTATGCAAAATCAGGATTAGGAAAGACACACTTAATTCATGCATTAGGAAATTATATCCGGGCGAATAACCCTTATAAAAAAGTTTTATATATAACTACCGATGCTTTTATTGATGAATATATAAAGTATTCCAGAGGAGATCAGCAAGAAGATAATTTAAAAGATTTTTTAAAAACCATCGATGTTCTTTTAGTGGATGATATCCAATTTTTATCAGAAAAAATTAAAACTTCAGAGATGTTTTTTAATGTTTTTAATTCATTAATCAGTAATAATAAGCAAATTGTTTTAACATCTGATCGTCATCCAAATGAATTAAAAGGACTAGAAGAACGTTTAGTATCTAGATTTAATATGGGATTAAGTGTCAATATTAAAAATCCTGATACTTCAACCTTAATTGAAATTTTAAAAACTAAAATCGAATCGAATGGTCTTGATGTAAGTAATTTTGATGAAGATGGTTTAACTTTTCTCGCCGAAAATTTTTCTAAAAATGTCAGAGAACTTGAAGGAGCATTAAATCGTTTGCTATTTTATACGATTAACTCAAAAAAAACTAGTCGTATCGATTTAATTACAATCAAAGAGTCAGTCAAACCAATGATGTCAACAAAAGACAAATCAAAGATTGTAACAGAAGATAAAATAATTGAGGTAGTAGGTGAGCATTATCATTTAACAGAAACTCAAATTAAATCAAAGGTTAGAACTTCTCAAATTGCTTTGGCAAGACAAATATGCATGTATCTATGTCGAACCCTAGTCGGAACACCATATATAAAGATAGGAAAAATATTTGGTAGAGATCATTCAACTGTTATTACAGCTTGTGAAAAAGTGGATTTAATGTTGAAAACTGATCCTCTTTTACAAAATGCAATCAACACATTAAAAAAGCAACTTAAATCATAATAAAATACATAGTATTTTCTAGCATTTATTAAAGATTTGTGATACAATAATTTGTGTTGAAAAAGTGAGTTATCCACAATTCCCACAGCAATTATTATTAAAATTATAAAAAGGAGTATATTATGAAATTTACAATCAATCGTCTTAGATTTTTAAAAGTTTTAAGCACTGTAAATGTTGCTATCGGTCAAAAATCACCAACCCCTGCATTTTTAAATTTTAAAATCGAAATAAGCAATAACGGGTTAATTGTTACCGGGTCAGACAATGATATTACAATTGAAAGTAGTTTACCTATTTCTTTAGGAGATGAAAAAATTATTTTAGATTATATAGATGGATCAGCATTAATATCTGCGAAGTATTTATTAGAAATCATTAGACGTCTTGATTCAGATGAAGTTACTATTGAAGTTATAGATAATGTTATTGTTCAAATTTCTGATAATAAATCGCATTTCCAATTAAATGCAATGAGAAGTGAAGAATATCCTGATTTAGATTTGTCAATCTTAGGTGAAGAAATTGTTTTCAGTACGGATGATTTTAAAAAGATTGTTTCTCAAACTGCTTTTGCAGCATCTACTAGAGAAGTTAGACCAATCTTAACTGCAATTAATTTTAAATCAAGTAATGGTAATGCTGAGTTTGTTGCAACAGATAGTTATCGTTTAGCAAAGAAATTATATCGAATTGATAATTTAAATAATTTTGAAACCAATATTCCAGTTAAGGTTCTTAATGAAGTTTCTAAATTAAACGAAGAAGATGATATTACTATTCATATTTCGGCAAATAAAGTAGTATTTGAATTTGGAAACACAAAAGTATTTTCAAGATTAATTAATGGTGATTTTCCAAAGACTTCAAGAATGATTCCAAGTACTTATCCTTTTGTTTTACAAGTAAACTCAAATCGTTTTATTGATGCAATGCAACGTGTTTCCTTATTAGCAATTGAAAGAGAAAGAATTGTTAAGTTATCTTTAGATAATGATTTAGTCGAAATTTCATCTAAAAGTGAGCAAATTGGTTCGGCAAATGAAAAAATTGAGCAATTCCAATACGAAGGTGGAAGAGTGGAAATTTCGTTTAATGTTGATTATGTAATAGATGCGATTAAAGCTTCTCAAAGTGAAGATGTCATTCTTTCTTTTGCAGGAGAAATGAATGCGTTTAGAGTAACTTCTCCAGTTGATGACTCTTTGATTCAAATTATAACCCCAGTTAGATCTTACTATTAGAGATAAGAAAGAAACATAATAAAAATATTATTTTAAGCATAGAATTTAGTAAGCTATGCTTTTTTATTTGATTTTAAATTTGAAAAAATCATAATTTTTAAATTTATTAATGAAAACGCTTTCAATATCAAGCTGCTAATGCTATAATACATTTGTTTTGAAAGCAATTATTCTAATAATTGATTATTGGAAAAAATCATAAATCAAGTTAGAGTATAGTTGTTTATTTCTAAGAAGAAAGAAGGAGAATATAATGAATAAGAAGAAAGGTCTAAAAATTTTAGCTATAGGGATATTATCTTCTGCTGTTCTTTTTGGTTGTAAAAAAAATACACCAACTAGTATACCAAGTTCAGATAATAGTACATCCCCGATTAGTGAAACTACTTCAAATGGTAATTCAACTAGTGAAAAAAGTGATAGTTCTACTAATTCAACCACTAGTAATTCAACAAGTGATGTAACAAGCACCACAACAAGCGATGTAACAAGCACCACAACAAGCGATGTAACAAGCACCACAACAAGTGATGTAACAAGTACCACAACAAGCGATGTAACAAGTACCACAACAAGTGATGTAACAAGCACTACAACAAGTGATGTAACAAGCACCACAACAAGCGATGTAACAAGCACTACAACAAGTGATGTAACAAGTGAAACTAGTAGTAGTGATGTTTCTAGTGATAATCCAATAAAAAATAATGCAACAGTTAAAATTGGAGAGTTAGAAGCTATGGATATGGTAGAAATTGAACCAGATTCAGAGATATCAAATATGACCAAGCAATACTCAATCAAAGAAGTAGATGTTACAACTGGTGATGTATTAGTCTTTACAGTTGATGGAATTGTTGTAGAACCTGGAATTGGAACTGGAAAAGGTAATAATGTCAAATTAAATGGAGCAAAATTAGAAATTGTAACCACAGCAACAAATGTAGATATCTACTTAAAAGCATATGAAGATGGCGGATACGATGTCTGGGTAACTGGTTATAAAGATGAAAAACCAACTCCAGAAAAAATTACTACAGTCAAGATAGGTGAAACCGAACCTGCTGAAATGATAGAAATTGAACCAGATTCAAATATTCCTACAATGACAAAACAATACTCAGTTGAAGGAGTAAAGGTTGTTGCAGGAGATAAGCTAGTGTTTACAGTTGATGGAACAGAGGTTAAACCAGGGGC
>CANQDY010000005.1 GCA_947593895.1 uncultured Bacilli bacterium | reverse complement strand
GGGGATGTCAATGTTATGGTCCTTGATACTGAAGTATATTCAAATACTGGTGGACAATCATCAAAATCTTCACAAACGGGTTCTATTGCTAAATTTACTGCGTCTGGTAAGAAGAGTGCAAAGAAATTCTTAGCGCTTATGGCAATGACTTATGGTCATGTATATGTTGCTCAAATTGCAATGGGCGCAAATAAAGTTCAAGCTATTAAAGCTTTAAAAGAAGCTGAAAGTTATGATGGACCTTCACTTGTTATTGCTTATTCGCCATGTGCAAACCATGGTATTAAAGGTGGGTTAGCAAATGCACAAATCACTGAAAAGAAGGCGGTTGAATGTGGTTACTTCCCAATCTTCAGATATGATCCAAGATTGAAATTGGAAGGTAAAGATCCATTACAAATCGATTGTGCTGAACCTGATTTCAGTAAATTCAGAGATTTCTTAATGTGTGAAACCCGTTATTCACAATTACCAAAGGTTAACCCTGAACATTGTGAAGAATTATTAACTAAATCACAAAAATACGCAGAAGATCGTTGGAATAGATTAAATAAATTCCACGACTAATAAGCAGTTAATTAATTAGTTTATTAAAAGAATGTAAACCTATTTTGGTTACATTCTTTTTATTGTATCGATTTTTTATTAAAAAAATCATTTTCAAATTTTGAAAATAAATATTTATTGATTGTATAATTAACAATCATTTTTCACATTTATTCATTATAAAAATCTATTTAAAATTGTATTTATTATTATTTTTTTGAAGTATCTTTAAATTTTATTCGATTGGTATAATCACGATCTATTGTTGGATAAGCAAAATAGGTAGAATTTAGATTTTGGATTTTTTCAACAATAAGTTTTTTAATTTGTGAATCAGTCAATTTTTCATTCATTGGAACAAGAATATCAAATACTAAATTTGTATGTGTTTCACCTTTTATAATTCTAAAATCATGAATTGAACAAGGGAAATTAAATTCTTTAATTATCTCTAAAACTTTTTGTTTTAATTCATTTTGAAATGGATCATTTATTACTACCGGATCCATGTGAATAGTAGTAAAAATTTTTAATTCGTTTAAACATTTTTGTTCAATATTATCAATTAAATCATGAGATTTTAAAACATCCATATTTGAATCAATTTCAACATGACATGTGGCAAATATACAATTTGGGCCATAACTATGCATTTGTAAATCGTGAATACCTAATATATCAGGATTAGATGTGACTTTCTCGGTGAATTCTTTAACTAACTCTGAATCAGGTGCTTTTCCAAGCAGTGGATCTGCAGTTTCAATAATCAATTTATATCCAGAAATTCCAATAAAAATCCCCACTAAAATACCAAGTATTCCATCGATGCTAACTTTTTGAATATTAGTAAACTGACTAATTATAGTTCCAATTAAAACAACCAGAGTAGAAATTACATCGTTCCTTGAGTCAACTGCGGTAGCTTTTAAAACAGAAGAATCAATCTTTTTACCGATAGTGTAATTGAAGAAAGCTTGGTAAATTTTTAATCCGATTGCAACAATCAGAATACATATAGTTATAATAAATTCTGTTGTATTCATTTTTTCAATTACTTTAGTTCCTTTTGCTACATCAATAATATTTTGAACTGAATTGATTACTAAAATTATTCCTAAAGTTGCAATAATAATTGCAACGATAAATCCGGCAATATATTCGATTCTTGCATGACCAAATGGATGGTCGTTATCTGCGGGCTTGTTTGATAATTTTATACCGACAAGAGAAACAAGAGAACTAGAAGCGTCCGCTAGATTATTGACTGCATCGGCAGTAATAGAAATTAAATGAAAGATTAAACCGATAACAAATTTCAATCCGCAGATGAAAATATTTGATATAATGCCAAATAAACTAGCAAGAATTCCATACTTTTTTCTTACTTCTTTTGATTTGACGTCATTGTAGTTTTTAATAAATAATTTTGATAAAAATTTAATCATAAAAGCACCTTATAAATATTATAGTTTATAGTTTTCTAATTTCAATTACCAAAGTGAGTTTATTTGAAAACTTAATTAGCAAAATTAAACTATTACTTTATTTTTATAATTTGTTTAAAATAATTATGCTAATTATATGATTGTGATATTTAAAAATGTACAAATTATTTAGTAATACTTTTGTTTTTACTTTATTATCAAATTTTTTAAAATTTGATGACAATCAAATCATCAATTTTATACTTCTTGCTTTAAAGTTATCATTGATTTATAATTTTCTTAACTTTCTTATGAAAGTTATATAAGAACAATGAAAAAAATCAAACTGCACATTCCGACACAATTATATATTTTAATAACATTTGCACTAGTAATATTATTCGGTACAATTTGTTTTGTTTTGCCGTTTAGTACTTTGGATGGTAAAGGTCTTTCTTTAATAAATTCATTATTTATTTCAACAAGTGCTACTTGTGTTACTGGATTAAGTACGATCGATTGTTCTCAACTATCCCTATTTGGAAGAATAATTTTAGCGGTGTTAATTGAACTAGGTGGATTATCCTTTTTAACTATTGCTACTTTTATTTATTCGATGTTTTCAAAGATGGGCATTGGAAGCTTTAAATTGATGACTGAAGCATTGAATTATGATCGACCTGGTGAGGTTGTCAAAATGATTAGAAAAATTCTTTTAATTGCTGTGGTAATTCAGTTAATTGGTTTTTCTTTTAATACAATCATTTTTCATTTTGAAAATGGAATGAGCGTTCCTGAGGCTATGGGATATGGATTATTTCATGCTATATCCTCATTTAATAATGCAGGATTTGATATTTTTGGTACAAATTCGTTAATTAATTTTTCTTCTGATTGGTTAATAAATATCAATACAATGTTATTAATTATACTTGGTGGAATTGGTTTTTTAGTAATTGATGAAGTATTGAAAAAGAGAAGGTGGAGAAAGTTTTCATTAAATACAAAGGTTGTACTACTGATGACTTTATTTTTATTAGTTTCAGGTACTTTACTATTAAAACTTACAATGTTCAAAGAAATGAGTTGGCTTCAAGCCTTATTTCAATCAACAACATCGAGAACAGCAGGATTTGCTACTTTTGATATGGAAAAGTTAAACACTACTGGTTATATTATTATGATAGTGTTGATGTTTATTGGTGCTTCACCAGCTTCAACTGGAGGTGGCTTAAAAACCACTACATTATTTGTTCTTATTTTGGTTATCGTTCGTTTCGCTCGAGGAGAAAAGTATTCTGCTTTTAAAAGAAAGGTTCCAACTCAATTAATCTATAAAGCGTTTGTTATTTTTGTAATTGAAATTGTTTATGTTATGATTGCTACATTTTTAATGGCAATTTTTGAATCAAATATTTCATTTGATCGATTATTATTTGAAGTAATTTCTGCGTTTGCAACAGTTGGTTTATCTATGGGGGTAACTGGAGAATTATCTTTAGGAGGACAAATTATCATCATTATAACTATGTATATTGGTCGACTTGGACCATTAACAATATTGTCGTTATATAACAATAAAAAAAATGTTATCAAAGATAAACAAATTTCATTTATTGAAGAAAATATTATTATCGGATAGGAGAAGATTTTATGGGTAAGAGAAAGGGAAAGAAAAACTTCTTAATCATTGGCTTAGGTCGATTTGGACTTGGAATGATTAAACAATTATCAAATCTAACAACTAATATTGTTGCAGTGGATATAGATGAATCAAGGGTGATTCTTGCTAGTGAATATGTTGATCAAAGTTTAATTTGTGATTGCTCGAAGAAAAGAACTTTAATTGAACTTGGAATTCAAAATATTGATCATGCGATTGTTGCAATTGGAAATAATCTTCAATCAACTATTCTAATTACTATCAATTTAAAAGAATTGGGAGTTAAGAATATTACCGTTCGCGTTGATGATCCTGAATACATTGAAGTATTAGAACGACTTGGCGCAAATGAAGTTATTGTTCCAGAAGAAGCAACTGCAATTAGTTTAGCTAATCGGATTATGTCCGATTCATTTTTAGATTATTATCAAGTTAGTAAAGATTATGGTATTGTAAAAGTAATGGTTAATGAAAATTTTGAAGCTAAAAGTTTAATTGAAATGGATGTAAGGAATAAATTTGATGTTAATATTACAGGTATTATAAGAGAAAATAAATTTTTTATGCCAAAAGGTAACGATAATATTTATCCTAATGATATAATTCTTGTGTTAGGGAAAATTAGTCATATCGATAGATTTGATCAATTTATTAATGGTAAATAATTATGGAATTTATTGTAAACAATGTATATCTTCCAATTGAAAAAGATGAGAGTGAACTTCCTTCAATTGTTTGTAATATGCTCAAAATTAAAAGAGAAAATTTTGTTAGTTATAAACCAATTAAAAAGTCCGTTGATTCTCGTGACAAAAAACATATTTTGTTTGTTTACTCACTTTTGGTAAATTTAAACTATTACTATGAAAGCCTTAAAACTAATGTGAATGTTAGAAAGAATAATTTAATTGAAAGAATTGAAGTTCCTAAGTTTACTAAAGTTAAAAAGAAACCAGTAGTTATTGGATTTGGCCCTTGTGGTATGTTTGCTGCACTACTTTTAGCAAGAGCAAACTTAAAACCAATAATTGTTGAACGAGGAAAAATGGTAGATGAACGAATTATTGATGTCAATATTTTTAAAGAAAATGGTGTTTTAAATGTTAATAGTAATTTTTGTTTTGGCGAAGGTGGTGCTGGTACTTTTTCTGATGGAAAACTTAATACAGGTATTAATGATGATCGAATTAAGTTTGTTCTAAAAGAAATGATTGATCATGGCGCGCCAGAAGAAATTTATTATCAAAACCATCCTCATGTTGGAACAGATAATTTAATTAATGTTGTTAAAAATATTCGAGAAGAAATAAAATCTTTAGGTGGTAAATTTCTTTTTGAAACCACATTTAAAGATTATATTGAAGATGATAAAGGATATTTAAAAGGAATTATAGTTTCAACCGGACAAAATGAGGAAAAGATCATCAATTGCGATCACGCTATTCTTGCAATTGGTCATAGTGCCAGAGATACATTTACTAATCTTTATCGCCATAATTTAAAAATGAAACCAAAAGCTTTTTCTATTGGAGTAAGAATTGAGCATTCTCAAGAAGAACTTGATAAAATTCAATATGGTAAAGAATATCAAAATGAGAAATTACCTAGAAGTGATTATAAGCAAGTTGTTCATTTAGATAACGGAAGAACTGTGTATACTTTCTGTATGTGTCCAGGTGGTGAAGTTGTTGGAACTCCAACAGAAGAAAAAACCGTCGTAACTAATGGAATGTCATATTATCGAAGAGATTTAGCTAATTGTAATTCAGCTTTATTAGTAAATATTAATATAGAGGATTTTTATATAAATTCTCCATTAGATGGAATGTATCTGCAGGAAATTTTAGAAAAAGAAGCTTACGATGAAAAATATCCATATAAAGCACCATGTCAAAAAGTTGGTGATTTTCTTTTAGATCGTGAATCAACTTCTTTTGGCCACATTCGTCCTTCATATAGACCTGGAGTTTACTTTAGAAAGATGAGTAATATTTTACCCGGATTTATTAACGAATCTTTAAAATTAGCAATTCCAGAAATTGCAAAGAAACTTAAAATATTCAAAGATCCAGATGCTTTGATAACCGGAATTGAAACCCGTTCTTCTTCACCAATATCAATTCCCAGAGACACAGATGGCTCTTCATCAATTAAAAATTTTTATCCTGCGGGAGAAGGAGCGTCATATGCTGGGGGAATTATGTCAAGTGCATTAGATGGAATAAAAATTGCTTTGAAAATCATTGAAAAGTATCAAAGGAAATAATTATGCATTTTTTTAAACATTTAGGCACAATTACTAATCATCGTCATAAAGTGATTGGAATATGCTTCAAACTTGGAATTGGACGACAAGGTTTATTTCATGATTTAAGTAAATATTCACCTACTGAGTTTATTTCTGGAATCAAATATTATCAAGGGAATTGTAGCCCTAATGCTAAAGAAAGAGAGATATTTGGTTATTCTAAAGCTTGGCTTCACCATAAGGGAAGAAATAAACATCATTTTGAATATTGGGTGGATATTAATTCTGAAACCAAATTATATGAACCAGTAAAAATGCCTTTGAGGTATTTAAAGGAAATGTTTGCAGATCGAGTTGCCGCTTCAAAAATTTATAAGAAGAAAAAATATAAAGATAGTGACCCATATGAGTATTATCTATCAAGAGAATCAGGATTAAAAATGCACCCCGATACCGCTAAAACTCTTGAATCTTGGCTAATAATGTTGAAAGAAAAGTCAGAAAAGTTTACTTTTAAATATATCAAAGATTTCAAGGAGGAAGATTATGGCACGGATAGTAGTAAAATGTCCAATTTGTAGTGCAAACTTATCTATTGATAATAAGAAAAAGAAATATCGCTGTTCATTTTGCCATAATCGTTTGAAAATATCTGAAAGTGAGATTGTAGTTCCACCAGAATTTTCCGACGAAATACATGGTAAGGGATTTAATAATCATTATTTTCTTGGATATTTTATTATTTTTTTTGGTTTTTTGGGAATTGATTTTTTTATTAAAAAAAGATATAAAAAAGGAATTATTGCCATTCTGATTTTTTGGACTGGAGTAAGTTTAATTCAAGCAGTTTTTAGAGCAATGGAAGTTTTATCACTAGAAGATAGTGAAATAAATAATTATTATAAAGAATTGAAATAGAAGGAGAAAATTATGGAAATTTTACAATATATTTTATTAGGTGTTACATCAGCATTATTCTTATCATTTGTGGTTTTATTAGTCATATATTTTGTCAAAGGGAAGAAACTTTCAGTTGAAAAAAATAAATTATTAGAAAAAATCTTATTAATTAACGCAATTTCTCTTTTTGTGATTTCTTTAGGTTTTGCTTTAATTAATATTCTTATGACAGTAGGTATAATTAAATAGTTATTTTTAATTTCCTTTACTTTTTCAGATTTATTGATTTCTATTAGAAGTTTTAAGAACAATTAACTTAGAAAGTTTAGCGGTTTACCGCTTTAGTCCTTGTAACCCCACGCAAAGAGGCTTAATTGCTCGTGGCACTTTCTTTTTTAAAGATTATTTTGCAAAACAAAATTGATTATTCATCATTTATACTAAAATCTTATTAAAAGCTATAAAAGAATAATAAAATAACTTGTAACCTTTTAGGTATTGTTAAACTTTTTCCTTCAGATAATAAATCTATCAACATCATGTTTATTTTTATTAAAATGTTTAATGTTACATTTATATCAGAATTTACTTATTAATAATTGATATTATTATCTTCACATTTACTTTTTAATAGTTATCGTATTTTAAAATGTCATTGGTGTTTTTTCTTTTTGACTTACTTAAATACAATTCCTTTATAATAAAAAAACTGTTGGATTTTTAAAACCAACAGTTTCTTTTAATAATCAATTAGTCAATCCACCAAATGTTTTTTCCTAATACAACACAGATAACATCAATGATCCATAAGACGAAAAATCCACCTGTGAGTAATAAGATGACTGCTAAGACAATACCTAGAATATTGCTCTTTGCAAGTGATCTAAATAATCTTAAAAGGTTTGAATAAATACCAACGAAAATTGTTAATAAAACTTTAACAATATATGGTAAACCTTCTAATGCTTTTACTAAATCTTTCATTTGTGATTCCTCCTATGCAAGTATTATAGCACAAGATTATAATTTTTTATATTATTTAAAGAAAAAAAATAATATACTATTTTTGGCTGGTGAAGATTATGAATTTAGAACAGTTAAAATATGAGTTAACAAATAAGACAGTTGAAGAACTTGCAAAAATACAAGAAGAATGTATGATTACGATTCGTCCTTGTTTAGTGGCATTAACAGAAAAAGTGGAAATTGATGTTAGTAAGAGTTTTTTCCTTTTTTGCATGTCTTGTGTTGGCTGTGACAAAGTAGTATCGGTCAATGAATATAATTTAATTAGACATTTTATAAAAATTAATGTAACTCAAAATGAGGTTCAAAAATACGTTGATGATCTATTAAAAACAAATGCGTTAGTTAATTTTTCAAAAGAATTAGTTTGTTTAGTTCACCAAGTTTCCAATGATGGTTATGAAGAAATTATTAAATTTGCAATGTGTTTTTTACTTTCCGATGAATTTAATGATGAAAAACAAGCATTTTTAGAATCAATTGCCATTATCAATTAGAAGTGAATTGGAATATTCTTGGTTGGATTAATTATCTGATCTATTTTGGTAATTATGGTACTAATCTCACCAAGACCAGTGGTAAGATTTTTTACTTTTCCAGGATAAGTAATGATATTTCCACATGCAAAAATATTTTCAAGCGAGGTTTGATAATAATCATAGATTTTTATTAGATTGTTGTTTTTTTCAATTGGAAAATTATCTTGTGAAGGAATTTGCCCATATTGAACTAAAATGTAATCTGCAATTATTATTTTTTCGTTTTTAGTACTATTGTCTTTTAATTTGATTTGTAAACTTTGATTGTTAATTTGATCAATAGAAATAATTGATTTATTTTTTAATACATTAATTTTTTGAATATACATTTCATCAACACTTGAAGATTGAGCTCTGAACTCTTCACGACGATGAATAATTGTTGTTGATTTGCTAAGTGGTTTAATTAGTAGACTTAAATCTACTGCAGAATCTCCTCCTCCTAATATAACTACATCTTTATTATTAAATATTTTTACATCTTTACAAGAATATAGAATATTTTTAAGTTTAGATTCATTTTCAAGACCGATTGGTCGAGGAGAGAAAGTTCCCATTCCAGTAGCTAAAACGATGGTTTTACTTTCATATTGATCTTTATCAGTAATAACTAAATAATAATCATTTTTCTTTTTAATATCACACACTTTTTCTTCTATTTTAAGAGGAAAACGATTTTTTTTACTTTGATATTGCTCAAATAACTTTGCTATAAAATCTTTAGCTTTTATCTTATTAAAACTTGGTAAATCGATAATGTCCTTTTCTGGATAAAGGCTAGTTAATTGACCACCGACAGTAGAACTTGCTTCAATAATTAAACCATTTAAATTATGTAGTGAACCAAGGGTGGCCCCATAAAGACCAATTGGACCTGCGCCGACAATAATTATATCATACATATTTTTCACCTCATTCAAATTATATGACAAATGATTTTTATCAACAATAATATTATGATTTGTTATTGTTTAGTTCATAATTAAATTTTTGCATTTTTAGAGGTAATTAATTAAAAAAAGGGAGATTTGATTTATTAATTAACTTTAGATAATTATAATATTTTTGAGGAGTGATTGAAGTGAGAGTTGTTTTTGTTAGTAATTCTTTAGATGACACTAAAAAATTAGCCTTAATGATTAGTAAAAATTTATTTGTTGGTTCAGTAATTACTTTAGACGGAGATCTTGGTGCAGGGAAAACTACCTTTACTAAATTTCTCGCACAAGGTTTAGGAATAAAGGAAGAAGTATTAAGTCCAACTTTTAATATTTTACGTTGCTATTTCAGTGGTAAAATGCCTTTATATCACATTGATGCATATCGTTTGGAAGATCAAATTAATAATGATATTGGATTAGAAGAAGTAATTGAGGGTGATGGGGTTTGTGTTATTGAATGGAGTAAATTTATCGTTTCGTTAATTTATGAACCATTAAATATTCAAATCATTATTACTTCATCAAATTCTAGAAGATTTGAGATTTCTTCTGAATATTCAAAGTATTTTGATTTGTTAAATGATTTAAAGGAGATGAATTAAATGTTAAGTTTACTATTAGATAGTTCAAATGTTAATTTGTGTGTAGGAATTAGTAAGGATAACAATTTAGTTTATAAGATTTCATATTCTTGCTTTCAAAGACAATCTGAAGAGATGATTCCAGAAATAAAAAAGGCATTAGATGTTCTTAATCTTGAATTACTTGATTTTGATGAAGTTGTTTGTGCTAAAGGACCAGGCTCTTATACTGGACTCAGAATTAGTATGACAATAGCAAAGATTATTTGCCAATTATCTGGTGCCAAATTAAAATTAGTGTCTTCATTAAGAATTATGGGAAATTCAAATAAAAAGTTTATCGCTTTAATGAATGCTAGAAGTAATCGAAGTTATATTGGAGTTTATAGTTTTAATCAAGTTGAACTGGAAGATCAAATTATGACTAATGATCAAGTTAAAGAATATATAATCAAGCATCCTGATTATGAATTAATTGGTGATTTGGAATATTTAAAACTAAAAGCTAAACCAGCAGATGAAATTAATGGTTTATTATCCTTTAAAGATCTTGTTGAAGAAGAAAAAGATGTTTTGAAAGTAAAGCCGGTATATTTGAAAGAAAATTATGGAATTTAGAAAAGCAAAAAAAGAAGACTTAAGGGCTTTGACTAGTTTAGAAAAAAGAGTTTTTACTTCACCATGGACTTATGAACAATTTAATTATGAATTAGATGGAAATGAATTTTCAGATACTATTGTTATCTATGATCAAGATATTTTAATAGGATATATTAATTATTGGATTATTTTTGATCAAGCAACAGTAAATAAGGTTTGTATTGATGAAAAATATCGTAAACAAGGATTAGCATTAAAACTTTTTGAAATAATGAATCAAGAAATTGAAAATAAAGGATGCATTGTAACTACATTGGAAGTTAGAGTATCTAATACACCAGCGATTAACTTATATAAAAAACTTGGTTTTAGTGTTGTTACGAAGAAAAAACAATATTATTCAGATGGTGAAGATGCTTACTATATGGTAAAAGGAGTAATGTAAATGGAAGATAAAATTATTCTTGCAATTGAATCTAGTTGTGATGAAACATCAATTGCAGTTTTAAAGAACAATAATCAATTATTAGCCAATATTGTATCTACACAAATCTCAATTCATCAAAAATATGGTGGGGTGATGCCAGAAATTGCTTCACGTCTGCATATAGAGAATATTGGTGTTGTTTTAAAAGAAGCTCTTGAAACTGCAAATATCACTATGAATCAAGTTAGTGCAATCGCAGTAACTTCAGGCCCTGGATTAATTGGCGCTTTACATGTGGGATTACAATGTGCAAAAACTTTAGCGTTAATGTATCACAAGCCATTAATTCCAGTTCACCATTTAGCAGGACATATATACGCAAATGAATATGTTTCTCCATTAAAATTCCCTTGTCTTGCTATTGTTGTCAGTGGTGGAAATACTGAATTAGTAATTATGGACAAACATCTTTCATTTAAAATTATCGGTGGAACTATTGATGATGCAATTGGTGAAGCATTTGATAAAGTCGCTCGAGTTGTAGGTTTACCTTATCCAGGTGGAGTTTCAATTGACAAATTATCTAAAGAAGGAATGCCAATTTATCATTTGCCTCGCCCCAAAGATGATCATACTTATGAGTATTCTTATTCGGGAATTAAAACTGCGGTTATTAATTTAGTGAATAATCTTAAACAAAAAGGTGAGGAAGTAAATATTAAAGATTTGGCTTGTTCATTTCAAACAACGGCAATTGATTTATTATTAGATAAAGCCTTACCGGCAATTAAAGAATATTCGGTTAAACAAATCGTTTTAGCAGGTGGCGTCAGTGCTAATTCTTATTTAAGAGAACAAATTGTTAAAAGAACTAAAAATAAAGATGTTGAAGTAGTTATTCCACCATTATGGTGCACAACGGATAATGCGGCCATGATCGCTAAAGTTGGAAGCTATTTATATGATGAAAATGTTTTTGCATCATTAAATTTAAGTGCAGATCCAAACTGGAAATTAGAGGATCAGATGAAATATAAACAAAAAAATAATTTTTAATCTATTATATAGAATTAATTTGACTTATTAATAATGAAAACTATTTTATAAATTGTTAAAATAGATAAAACGAGGAAGATATATGAAAAAGGCAATTGATACATTAAAAAATAAGATTAAGTTTATTACTGATCCTATGCATAAGTTTTCATTAAAAGTTGCAAACGGCTTTTATTCATTTTTAAAAAAACATGACATTATCGTTTATGCTGTGATTGTTACTATTTTATCTTTATTACTTCGATACTTTCTATTAGATTGTGTTCGAGGTGATTATACAGCTTTCCTTAAGCCATGGTATACAAGATTTTATGAAAATGGGATTAAAGAATTAGGAGTTACTTTTGGTGATTATACTCCAGCATACTTCTATTTTATGTATTTTATTTCATTATTTAAATTTGATCCTGAATCTCTGCATGTTTTGCACGCAATAAAATATTTTTCAATTTTCTTTGACTATGTAATGGCCGTTTTTAGTGGATTAATTTGTTATGAGTTAACTAAAAGTAAAACCAAATCCGTTTTGTGTTATACTTTAGTGATTTTTGGACTTACTTGTTTTTTAAATTCTGCATTATGGGGGCAATGTGATTCGATTTATTCTTGTTTTGCAGTAATGAGCATTTATTTTTTATTAAAAAAACATTCTAATATTTCGATGATTATGCTTGGTGTTTCTTTTTCATTTAAACTTCAAGCAGTATTTATTTTACCACTTGTTGTTTTACTTTTTTTACGTAGAAAGTTTAATTTGAAATATTTATTATGGATTCCAATTGTCTATATTCTTTTTGCAATACCAGCATCGTGCTTAAGTGATAACTTTATTATTCGATTTGGAGAGATTATGTCAATTTATTTCAATCAAGCTACGAATAGCTATAAACAATTGACTTTAAACGCCGGAACGTTCTACGCATTAATTTTCACAAACTTTAAGGAAGAGAATTATATTGCTTCATTTGCTTTATTCCTTTCTATTGTTATTATTGGGACATATTTATTTTTTATCTATCGTTCCAAACAAAAATTTACCAAGAAAACCTGGATTAAAGCAGGATTTTTAATGCTAATGATAACACCATATTTTTTACCACATATGCATGAAAGATATTTCTATTTAGTTGATGTTGGAGTAATTATTTATGCAGTAATTAATCCCAAAAAGTTTTATATTGCTATTATGACTATTCTAAATTCAATGATTGGCTATATGGTTTATCTTTGGAATATACCATTTATTAATGTTGTTCCTCAAGAACAAATGGATGCTACAAAGGCATTGTCCTTCCGCTTTGGAGCAATAATTTATTTAATTGCAATTATCATTGTATCTGTTGATTTATTTAAGGAATTATATCCGGAAGAATTAAAAGAAGAAAAAAGATAGAAATGGAGAGATCAAATGGCTAAAGGATTTTCTTTGGAAATTAAACATGTTGATAAAAATTCAAAAGCAAGATATGGGATTTTACACACTAATCATGGTGATGTTGAAGTTCCAATGTTTATGCCAGTAGGAACTTTAGCAACAGTTAAAACTTTATCTCCTGAGGAATTGAAACAATGTGGCGCTGGAGTGATTTTAGCAAATACTTATCACTTGTCACTTCGTCCCGGTGAAGATATAGTAAATGAAGCAGGTGGACTTCATAAATTTATGAATTATCCAGGACCAATTCTAACTGATTCAGGAGGATTTCAGGTTTTTTCTCTAGCTGATAATCGTCAAATTACTGAAGAAGGAGTTACCTTTAAAAACCATTTAAATGGTGCTAAACTTTTTATTTCTCCAGAAAGAGCAATTGAAATTGAAGAAAAATTAGGCGCAGATATTGCTATGTCATTTGATGAATGTTGCCCTTATCCAGTTACACATGAATATATGAAAAATTCAGTTGATAGAACGCTTCGTTGGGCAAAAAGAGGAAAGATTGCCCATACAAAAGAGGATCAGGCATTATTTGGAATTGTTCAGGGTGGAGAGTTTAAAGATTTAAGAGAGTATTGTGCGAAGGAATTGGTCAAAATGGATTTTGATGGTTATTCTATCGGAGGAACTTCGATTGGTGAACCTAAAGATGTTATGTATAAAATGGTTGGTTATGCGGTTTCCTACTTGCCGGAAGATAAGCCACGTTATTTAATGGGGGTTGGTTCGGTTGATGAAATTCTTGACGGAATTGAAAAAGGTGTTGACATGTTTGATTGTGTTTTACCAACTAGAATTGCTCGTCATGGAGCACTTATGACTTCAAAAGGTAGAGTGAATATCCGAGATAAGAAATATGAAAGAGATTTTACTCCTTTAGATGATGAATGTGATTGTTATTGTTGTAAGAATTATACAAAAGCATATTTAAGGCACTTATATAAATGTGATGAGATATTTGGCAAAAGACTTTTATCAATCCACAATATTCGTTTTTTAATCCATATGATGGAAGAAGCCCGAGAGGCAATTAAAGAAGATAGTTTTGTGGAATTTAAGAGGAATTTTCTAAATAAATTTAACGACGAAAGAGGTTTTTAAAATGGAAAGTAACTCTATTACTGATATTAATTATTATGATTTTGATTTGCCAGAGAAATTAATTGCACAAACTCCAGAAAAAAAACGTGATCATTCTCGATTGATGATATTAAATAAAGATGATAAAACGATAATGCATCATTATTTTTATGATATTCTAGACTATTTAAATAAAGGGGATGTATTAGTTAGAAATAACTCGAAAGTTATTCCAGCAAGATTAATTGGTGAAAAAGAAGAAACGCATGCCCATGTTGAAGTTTTATTATTAAAAGATTTAGGTGAAAATGTTTGGGAATGTTTATGTGGTAATGCTAAAGTCATTAAATTAGACACAATTATTTTTTTTGGAGATGGTCGTTTAAAAGCAAAATGTATTGAAGTAAAAGACGAAGGAATTAGAATAATGAAATTAATTTATAATGGTATTCTTTTTGAAATTCTAGATGTATTAGGTAAGATGCCTTTGCCACCATATATTCATACTCAATGTGAAGATAATTCTCGTTACCAGACGGTTTATGCAAAAATTGAAGGCTCTGCTGCTGCACCAACAGCGGGATTTCACTTTACTGAAGAGTTATTTGAAAAAATCAAAGCAAAGGGTGTTGAAGTAATTGATGTAACTTTACATATTGGACTGGGAACATTTAGACCAGTTAAGGTTAACAATATTCTTGAGCATCATATGCATAGTGAAGTTTATGAGATTTCTGAAGAAGCTGCAGATAGATTAAATAAGGCAAAGGCTGAGGGGAGAAGAATTATTTCTGTTGGAACTACTTCTACTAGAACACTAGAATCATGCATAACAAAATATGGAAAGTTTGTTCCAACTCATGAAGCTACTTCGATATTTATTTATCCTGGATATAAATTTAAAGCAATTGATGGTTTGATTACTAATTTCCATTTGCCAAAGTCTACTTTGATTATGCTTGTTTCTGCTTTTGCAGGAAGAGAATTTATACTAAAATCATATCAGGAGGCAATAAAAGAAAAATATCGTTTTTTCTCTTTTGGAGATAGTATGTTTATTTATGGAAACAAACATTAAAAATTATTATCAATTAAGTCAAATTGAAATCGATAAGATTAAAAGGGATGGCAAAAGACCAACACTTGCTTTACATGCTTGCTGTGCGCCTTGTTCAACTTTTCCTCTAGAATTTTTAACTCCAATTTTTGAGGTGACGATTTTATATTCTAATCCTAATATTTATCCAAAAGATGAATATTTAAAGCGTCTAAATGAACTAAAAAAGTATATTACAATATTTAATAGCAATAATAATCAAAATGTTAAATTAATTGAATTTGAATATGATAATGAAAAATATAATGAAGTATTTTATCATTATTATAATCAAGAAGAAGGACAACAAAGATGTCAGATGTGTTATCGTTTAAGAATGGATAGGGCGTATAAATTTGCTAATGAGAATCATTTTGATTATTTTACTACGGTAATGACAATTTCCAGACAAAAGAATTCGCAAATTTTAAATCAAATAGGCAAAGAATTATCAAGCAAATATTCAACGAAATATTTTTATTCAGATTTTAAGAAGAAAAAAGGAATTGATCGTTCCCAAGAACTTAGAAAAGAGTATAGATTATATAATCAACTTTACTGTGGTTGTAAGATTTCTTATGAAAAATTTTTAATCAAACAATCTAAAGTCAATTGCTCAAAGTAAATTTAAAATAAATAAAACTATCTATATAGAAATTTATAATATTGAAATATAAATAATAATTAAATTTATCTGTTGAAAATTGATTTGTTAAAGCGATATTTAGTGGAAATTAGTGTTTCTAGTAATGTGCTATTGTTATTGTCAGTTATTTTGTATTATGTGAGATATTTTCATCGATGGTTTAATTATTTGTAAAGATAATTTTTACCTATAATTACTAACTTATTTAAAATAATGTTGATATTACTACAATAAAGTATTTTATTTGTTTAATTTTAATAATATTTGTTATTGATGGATATTCCTCAATAGCTTTTATTTAATTACTATCAAATAAAGAACTACTTTAAATAACAATTTATATAAATAAGAAATAAAAAAATAGATTATTATAGTAAAAAAATGAAATAGTATGTGCTAAAATTTTGTCGAATTAAGTTATAATTTTAATATATTTATTGAATGAGTTTTTAAAAATTATTATACTAATAATATATTAAAAAGGAGATAATTATGGCGGGAACAGCATATCACGTTTCAAAAAGAGATGACGACAAAACTGGGAGAGAATGGAAAGTTTTTATTCAAGGTTCATCTAAAGTAATTAAAATTTTTCCAACGCAAAAAGAAGCATTGGATTACGCTAAAAAGTTATGTGCGAATAAAGATGATGGAAGTTATGTTCTTCTTCATGGATTAGACGGAAAAATTAGAAAACAATAAAAATGGCAATTAGCCATTTTTTTTGACTGACAATTTTTTTGAGATTGCTATAAAAGTAATCAATTGACATAGTGTAATAATGTGAAATTTTTTATGTAAATTTATTATTATAAATTTATTTTTGTAAATAAATATTTAGTAAAACAAGATGGGGATACAATTGAAATATTTTTATAGACAATTTTAAGAGTACTAGTGAAACGCGAAAACATGTTATCAATAAAATGTCAATTTTTTTCTCTATATATAAAATATATAAATTTTTAAAAAAATTTGTTGATTTAAGATTTCTAATCTAGTAGAATAGAGCAGTCGAGTCTTTTTAAAGATGACCGTGTAGATGTGAGAGATTGCTGAACACCGACAGCCGTTATCATAATAACGAAACTTCAAAAGTTCAGGTAACTCTAACGGAGCGGATAGTCTAGCTAGATTTAGACTTAGGAGGAATAGAAGAAATGGCAAAAAGTAAAAAGATCAGAGTAAGATTAAAAGCTTACGATCACAAAATCTTGGACTTGTCAGTTGAAAAAATTGTTCTTGCAGCAAATAACTCAGGAGCAAAAGTAGTCGGACCAATCCCTCTACCAACAGAGAAACAGGTCTATACAATCCTTCGTGCAGTTCACAAATATAAAGATGCTCGTGAGCAATTTGAAATCAGAACTCACAAAAGGTTATTGGATATAGTTAATCCAACAAAACAAACAATCGATGCATTGACCCACATGGATTTACCTGCTGGTGTTGATATCGAAATTAAATTATAGGAAGGCAGGAAACCAATATGAAATCAATTGTAGGAAGAAAAATGGGAATGACCCAAGTCTTCGCGGAAGATGGCACAATGTATCCTGTAACTGTTGTGGAAGTTTTACCAAATGTTGTAACACAAGTAAAAACTAATGAAAAAGATGGCTATGAAGCTGTCCAAGTAGGTTACGAAGATAAAAAAGAAAGTCGCTGTAACAAAGCAGAATTAGGAATTTTCAAAAAAGCTGGTGTTACACCAAAGTATGAACTAATCGAATTACATGGCGATGAAATGAAATACAGTGTCGGTGATGAAATCAAATGTGATATTTTTAAAGCTGGAGATATTATCGATGTTACTGGAACTAGCAAAGGTAAAGGATTTGCTGGCGCAATCAAACGTTATGGCTATGTCATCGGACCTAAAGGACATGGATCAGGATATCACAGAAAACCTGGTTCTATGGCTACTAACGGACGTTACAATCGTGGAATTATGAAAGAAGATGGCTGGACACCATGGAAATACTACCGCAACAATTCTTAATTTATTAGTTGTTGCAGTTGATCCAACAAATAACGCTATCTTAGTTAAAGGAGCAATTCCAGGACCAAAAAAATCAATTGTTACTTTAAGAACAGCTGTTAAAGCTCAAAAAGGAACAAAAACAATAGTTAAACCATTAGTCAACTATACCCCAGCTGTTAGCGAAGTAGTTGCTGATGAAACTAAATAAAGGAGGGAAAAAACATGGCAGCAAAGAAAATCAACTTAAAAGTTTTAAACCAAGCTGGTGAAGAAACTGGAAAAGTCAGTGTCAGCGCCGAAGTGTTTGGTGTTGAAGTTAACGAACAAGTCATGTTCGACGCCGTCCAAGTCTACCAAGCCAATATGCGTCAAGCAACTGCTAAAACATTAACCAGAGCTGAAGTATCTGGTGGCGGAAAGAAACCATGGAGACAAAAGGGTACTGGTAGAGCAAGAGCTGGATCATCACGTTCTCCAGTATGGAGACATGGTGGAATTGTCTTTGGCCCAACAGGAAATCAAAATTACAAATTATCTATGAATAAGAAAGCTCATGCTTTAGCAGTTAAATCAGCTTTAACTCAAAAGGCTAATGATAAAGATATTATTGTTGTTGATAATTTAGATTTAGTCGAGGTAAAAACCAAAGCAATTGTCGAAATGCTTACAAAATTAAACGCTAAGAAGAAAACATTAGTTGTTCTTGATAAAGAAAATGATTCATTTGTTTTAAGTGCAAGAAATTTACCTGGTGTAATTGTTACAACAACAAATAATCTCAGCGTATATGACATTATGAATACAGATAGTTTATTATTCACATCTGATTCGATTAAAGTAGTTGAAGGAGGTCTCAAATAATGGCAAGAGCAAAGAAAAAAGAGACTGAAGTAGTCGAAGAAAGAAAATTTGCAGCTCCAAGTATTGAGAGCTTCGATGTCTTAATTGCTCCAATTGTTACTGAAAAAACAATGAAGATGCAACAAGAGCAAAATAAAGTTACATTAAAAGTAAAATCTACCGCTAATAAGACTCAAGTTAAGTTAGCAGTTGAACAAATCTTCAATGTAAAAGTTGTTGATGTAAAAATTATTAATGTTCTTCCAAAGGCAAAGAGAGTTGGTCGTTATGATGGCAAAGTTAGCGGATACAAAAAGGCCATTATCACTATTAGCCCAGAAGATAAAATCAATATGTATAGCGAATAATCTTGTATAAGGATTTAGAGTTATATTTAATTTAGGAAATATAGGAGAAAAAAATTATGTCAATAAAAAGTTATAAGCCAACGACCCCAAGTCGTCGCCATATGACAAATTCAACATTTAGTGAAATTACAACATCTACTCCTGAAAAAAGTTTGTTAGTATCCATCAAAAATACAGGTGGTCGTAACAATACTGGTATGATTACTTGCCGTCACATTGGTGGTGGAAATAAGAGAAAATATCGTATTATTGATTTCAAGAGAAACAAAGATGGCATTGTTGGAAATGTCGCAACAATCGAATATGACCCAAACAGAAATGCAAATATCTGTTTAATCAATTATATTGATGGAGAAAAAAGATATATTATTGCTCCACAAACAATTAAAGTTGGAGACAAAATCATTTCTGGTGAATCAGTTGATATCAAGGTTGGAAATGCTTTGGAAGTAAGAAATATCCCAGAAGGTACATTTATTCATAATATTGAATTACAACCAGGTAAAGGCGGACAAATGTGTCGTGCAGCAGGTACATCTG
>CANQDY010000004.1 GCA_947593895.1 uncultured Bacilli bacterium | reverse complement strand
TAGATTTATTATCTAGAATATAAAATCTAACAATACTTAAAAGATTACTATTTTAATAATTCTTTTAATGGCCTTTAAATAGACTTTAATCTACTAATAGAAATTGCATGTTTATTTGTTGTAAAAACTTTGTTCTGCAAGATCATATTTTTTACTTTGCATTAGATTTATATAATGTAGAAAGGCTTGATTATAAAGGATAAAATCTGAATCAATCTTTTCTGCTTTATTTATTAAATAATTGATTATTTCCATATATTCTTCTGATGAGAGATTGTTATATTTATCAATTAATTCAATAATCTTATTAAAATATTCTTTTTCCAATGAGGTTTTTATATTATCGATAATCATATTATAAAGAAATTGATTTTTTTCTTTGATAAGAATTTGATACATTGAATAGGTTTTTAATAAGTTGAATATGCAATGATTATTAAAATTTTTTTCTTCTTTTTCTTTTCTAACATTAGCAGTCTTAATTTCTAGATATGGAATTTTAATTGGAAAATTTTTTATAGAATGTTTATTTTTAAGCATAGGATTAAAAATGAGCAATAAGTTTTTATTGATTTCATGTTTTTTGCAGATACTTTCTATAGTATCAGTTTCATCTGCTATGTAAATTTTTATCTTATATTTTTCCATATTATTTCCCTCTAAAACATAATATGAAATAAGTAAAAAAAATATTTGTATTTCTTTTAAAATCTTATTATTTATTTTATAATTATCAAGAAAGAAGAAGATTTATGAATAAGCCGATTTTAATTTGTATTGCTGGAGGTTCCGCAAGTGGGAAAACAACATTAGTTAACGAAATCGCAGGTGCATTTTCAAAAAAAGATATTGTTATCATCAAACATGATGATTATTATAAAGACCAATCAAATTTAACCATAGAAGAAAGAAAATTAACAAACTACGATCATCCATCTGCTTTAGAAAATGATTTACTTATTTCTCATTTGAAAGATTTATTAAATGATAAACCAATTGATAAACCAATTTATGATTTTGTAGAACAAAATCGAAAAAATGAAACTGAAATAGTTAAACCAGGTAAAGTAATTATTTTAGATGGAATTCTTGCCTTAGAAGATGAACGTTTAAGACAGCTGGCCTCGATTAAGGTTTTTGTTGAATGTGATGAAGATTTACGTTTAATTCGTCGTATTCGCAGAGATATGATTGAAAGAGGAAGATGTTTTGATGGAATTATTAGTCAATACCTTAGAACAGTAAAACCAATGTATCATAGTTTTGTTTCCCCAACTAAAAGATATGCAGATATTATTATTCCAAATGATTTTTCTCACAATGTTGCAACTGATTTATTAATTGAAAAAATCAAGTCCATTTTATATAAATAAATAAATTTGTATTGAAAAAGTTTCTTGTTTAATTTATTATAATAGGGCAATGGACCACTAGCTCAGTTGGTAGAGCAGCTGACTCTTAATCAGCGGGCCGCAGGTTCGAGTCCTGTGTGGTTCACCATTAGAATATTTGCGGAGATATTCGCATTTTTTAGATAAAGAGAGTTGCGAGAACAGCTTTCTTTTTTGTTTAAGTGACATGCGAACTTTTCTGGTCAGTGGTTCAAAAAGTAATTTAAGTGTGCATAAATTTTATTTTTTAGTTGATTTAGTAAATACTTATACTTTTATTAAAGTTATTTAAAAATGAAGTCAAACAAATGGATATCCATTATTTTGCTTATTCTTTTAAAGATTACCTTCCTATTCAATAAACTATTGAAAATGGTCTTAATAAATTTAAAAACTATTATTTAGTGTTAATATTTTCTTTGTTCATAAAAATGTCTTTTATTTTGCCAGAAGTAAATTGTATTTTAAAGAGCATTATATTTTTTGTAGATTCGTTTGATATTTATGATATGTTACTATATATATAAAATAAGTGAAATTAAAACAAGGGTAGTTTATTGTTTTTTAATATCCAATGGATAACTAATTATTTATGCGATAATATATATTTTTATAATTATTTTTCTTTGATGAAAACAAAAAGAAATAAAACCTTTAATTATTAAATATCATTTAGTATGCAAAGGGGCAAATCAATATGGACAAATTACTTTCAAATGATCATTTTGAAATTAGTAACGGAGATAAGATTATAAATATTAATTCATTGGCAAATAAAAAAATTGACCGTGGTGAAAAAGTTATAAATGCAACAGTAGGAATGTTATATGATGAAAATCACGAACTTATTTCTTTTAGTTTAGTTGATCAAGCGTTAAAAGAAATAAATTTTAAAGAAACTAAAGTATATGGAAAAGCTGATGGAGGGAAAGAATTTTATAATTCAGTATTTAAATGGTTATTTGAAAATGTTAATTTAGAAGGAATTTATTCTGCGATTATTCCATCTATTGGTGCAACTGGAGCAATATATTTAAGTGTTAGGAACTATTGTTCTAAAGATCAAGATGTAATTGTTTCATCAATTAGATGGTCTAATTATGATTCAATTGTTTCTCAACTTGGTAATTCAGTAAAAGAATATAATTTTTTTAATAGTGATGATTGTTTTGATATTGAATCTTTTAAAGAGGTAGTTAACCAATCATGTAATAAATACAAACGAGCTTATATTATCATCAATGATCCTTGTCATAATCCAACTGGATATACACTAAATAAAAATGAATGGATTGAAATTTTAAGCTTTTTAAATGATAAGTCATTAGATTATCAAATTATCCTTTTAGTGGATATTGCTTATATTAATTATTGCGATAAGGAATATAATGAAATATTTAATATAATGACTAAGTTTTTAACAGAAAACTTTATGATTCAGCTTACTTTTTCATCTAGTAAAACATTATCAATTTATGGATTTAGAGGTGGGGCCTTAATTGGTTTATCTTCAAAAGAAGAGGTAATAAATGATTTTAAAAAAGCTTGCGAAGATACTTTAAGAGCTACATGGGCATTACCTAATAATCTTACAAATAAAGTAATAGAATATTGCTTTGAATCTAAAGAAAAACGATTGAAACTAAAAAAAGAATTATTATTAGCAAAAGAGATGCTAAATCAAAGATCAAAATTATTTATTAAGGAAAGTGAAATTCAAAATTTAATCGTATATCCATATAATAATGGCTTTTTTGTTTTGGTTTCTTGCGAAAAGGCTAATATGGTTTGTAATGATTTAATTAGGAAAAATATCTTTGTCGTTCCTATGAGCGGAGGCTTACGAATATCTTTAGCATCGATTTGTAAAAATCAAATCAGACCTTTGGTAAAGGAAATAAAAGAGTCGATAAAAGCATCTGATAATTTATTTTAAGCTATTAATAATATCATTTAAAAACTGTTGGTAAAAGATTTATTAGAATACTTCTATTTTATAGAATTCTCAAGAAAAAAATGATAAATTATTTATGTGTTGGCAATCTTAGCTTATTAATAGAAGGGATAATTTCAATATGGAAAATAAGTATGATGTTATTATCGTTGGCTCAGGGCCTACTGGCATTTATGCAACATATGAATTAATAAAAAGTAAGCCGGGAATTAGAGTTCTTTTAATTGATAAAGGAAGAGATATATATTCAAGGAATTGTCCTATTTTAAATAAAAAAATTAAGCAATGTCCATTGGATATTAATGGTGAATCAGGTTGCAAACCAAGTTGTGCAATGACCTCCGGATTTGGAGGCTCTGGTGCCTATTCAGATGGAAAATTTAATATTACTAGTGAATTTGGTGGCTGGATGACTAACTATTTAGACAAAGAAGTTGTTTTAGATTTAATTCGTTATGTTGATCAAATCAACTTAGCTCATGGTGCACCAAAAGAATTAACTAATCCATATACTCGTGAAGTTTTAGAAATTGAAAAAAAGGGAATTTCCGTTGGATTAAAGTTATTAAGAAGCCAAGTTAGACATTTAGGTACTGAAATTAATTTAAATGTTTTAAAATCAATTTATGAGGAAATGAAGCCTTATGTTGATTATAAATTTGAAACAAAAGTTAATGAAATAATAGTTGAAGATAAAGTTATTAAAGGAGTTATATTTGAAAATGGTAGCAAAGCATATGGTGATTATGTTCTTCTTGGCATTGGCCGTAATGGCTCAGAATGGCTAAGTCAAACTTTACTAAAACATGGTGTTAAATTTTCAAATAATCGTGTTGATATTGGTGTAAGAGTGGAAACTAACGACATTATTATGGATGAAATAAATCATTATTTATATGAAGGTAAATTTATTTATAATACATCAGTTGGAACCACAGTAAGAACTTTCTGTTCTAATCCTTCTGGCCATGTTGTTATAGAAAACCATAATGGAACTATGGTATGTAATGGACATGCATATAATGACCCAAAACTTGGTTCGAATAACACTAATTTTGCTTTACTTGTTTCTCAAGAATTTGATGAACCATTTAAAGATGCAAACCAATACGCACACGAGATTTCTCGACTTGCTAATCAATTATCTGGTGGAACTGTTATTGTTCAAAAATATGGAGATATTAAAAAAGGTCGTAGATCAACTGCAAAAAGAATTGAAGAAGGATTTGTCACTCCAACTTTAAAAGAGGCAATTCCGGGTGATTTAGGTCTTGTTTTACCTTATAATACGATGAAATCTTTAATTGAAATGGTTGAAGCTCTTGATAAAGTAACTCCAGGTATCGCTAATGATCATACTTTGTTTTATGGAGTAGAAGCAAAGTTTTATTCTGATCGGCCAGAAGTCAATCAAAATTTTGAAACAAAAATTAAAAACTTATATGTTGGCGGTGATGGTGCTGGAATAACTAGAGGACTAGCTCAAGCGGGTGCCTCTGGTGTTTGGGTTGCTAGAGCAATATTAGATAAGATGAAGTAATATGAATTTTAAAACTTTATATTTAGAAGAAAAACAAAAAGATTATTTTAAAAAGTTAGTTCATTTCGTTAATGAACAATATCGAACTAAGGAATGTTATCCTCCATATCAAGATATTTTTAATGCGTTTAGATTTAAAGATATTGATGAAATAAAGGTGGTTATTTTAGGACAAGATCCTTATCATGAAGTTAATCAGGCTCATGGGCTTTGCTTTTCAATTCTTGATGGTAATCCATATCCTAAAAGCTTAATTAATATTTATAAAGAATTATATGATGATTTAAAAATTACTCGTTCTACAGGTAATTTAATTAATTGGGCTAAACAAGGAGTTTTCTTATTAAATACGGTATTAACTGTTGAAGAAGGAAAGGCTAATTCACATAAAAATCAAGGTTGGGAAATATTTACTGATCGAGTCATTAAAGAATTAAATAAAGATAATCATCCAAAAGTATTTGTCTTATGGGGAAATGATGCGATAAGAAAGATATCTTTAATTGATAATCCTTCTCATTTAGTTTTAACTGCACCGCATCCTTCACCTTTGTCATGTCATAGGGGTTTTTTTGGCTCTAAACCATTTTCTAAAATTAATGATTTTCTAGTTAAAAATAATTTAACTCCAATAGATTGGAGATAATATGGATCAAATAAAAATAGAAATATCAAATCCATATGATGGAATGACAATTAAAGATTTTTTAAAGTCTTTTAATATTGGTAAAAGTCAGATTGAAACTATAAGAAATTCTAAAATGATTGAATTAAATAATCAGTTGGTTAATCTTGATGCGGTAATTAAGAAAAACGACCAACTTTCATTTCCTATTAATGAAAAAATAGATTTTAAACCATGGTTTATCAATTTAGATATTGTTTATGAAGATGATTATATCTTGATTGTTAATAAGCCGGCAAAGATGTTAATTCATCCGAATGAAAATATTAATCAAATGACTTTAGTTAACGCTGTCAGTGGTTATTATTATGAAAATAAAATATATCGAAAGGTTAGGTACGCTCATCGTATTGATTTTGACACAACTGGAATTGTAATTTTTGCTAAAGATTTTTTGACATTAGGAAAATTGAATAAATTGATTGAAACTCATCAATTGAAAAGATATTATCTTGCTCTTTGTGAAAATAAATTTAAAAATAAAGAAGGAACAATAAATTTACCAATTGGCAGAGATCGTCACAATAATAAATATAGAGTAAGTAAATCATTACAAAGTAAAAATGCAATTACTCATTATGAGGTGATTAGAGAATATGGTAAATATAGTTTAGTAAAATTATTACTTGAAACAGGGAGGACTCATCAAATTCGAGTTCATATGTCTTATTTTAATCATCCATTATTAGGTGACGAACTTTATGGTGGGAAAACAAGTTTAATTAATCGCGTGAGTTTACATTCTTATGAAGTAAAATTTATTCATCCAATTACTAATCAATTTCTTGATATAAATTGCTCTTTACCTGAAGATATGAAAGAATTAATGGTGAAATGAAATGATTAAAGCAATTATTTTTGATTTTGATGGAACGCTAGTTGATACTCTTGAGGATTTAAAAGATGCGATTAATAAATCATTATTAATTAATGGGTATACTCGTCAATATACTTATGAAGAAACTAAATCTTTAATTGGAATGGGAACAAAAATATTGTGTCAAAGAGCAATTAGTTATATAAAGCATAGTGATGAAGATGTTGAAAAAGTTTTTAATAGTTTTTCTATAACATATAGACAGATTCAATGTAATAAAACTCATCTTTTTCCTTATGTGCAAGAGACTTTAGATGAACTTAAAAGTAGGAAAATTAAAATAGCGATTCTTTCAAATAAGGTCGAAGAGAATACATTAAAAATTTCTAATTATCTGTTTAAAAAAGGCACTTTTGATCAAATTGTCGGTCAAAGAAAAGAGTTTCCACTTAAACCAGATCCAACTAGTTTAAAATATTTAATTTCATTATTAAATGTCAGTGAAAATGAAGTTTTGTATGTTGGTGATTCTGAAACGGATATGAAAACTGCTGACAATTTAAAACTGAAAAAAGTTGCGGTTACTTATGGCTATTGTGATGAAGATGTTTTAAAAAAATATCAACCGAATTATTTAGTTGATGATTTTTCAAAATTAATTGAAATTATTAGTTATGAAAATGAATGCCAAATTGCTTATAAATTGAAAGAGTAATTTTGTAATGATATAATTTTATTGCCTAGGAGGAGTGAATTATGGAAGTAAAACTATATAATAGTTTGTCTAATCAAGTTGAAGTATTTAAACCAATAAAAGAAAATGAAGTAACTTGCTATGTATGTGGACCAACAGTCTATAGCTTTGTACACATTGGTAATATGAGACCGGTTGTTACTTTTGATTTACTCCGTCGTTTATTTATTAAATTAGGATACAAAGTAACATTTATTTCAAATTTTACTGATATTGATGATAAGATCATTTCTCAAGCTAAACTTGAAAAAATAGATGAAAAAACTTTAGCGGAAAAGTATATTAATGCATTTGAGAAAGACCGGGAAAACATTCATTCATTAAAGCCTGATTATCAACCTCGGGTTACTGAAACAATGAATGATATCATTGCCTTTATTGCAAAATTAATTGAAAAGGGATATGCATATCAAGTTGATGGTGATGTTTATTTTAGAGTAAGTAAAATAGCTGATTATGGGTGTCTTTCTAAAATGAAAAAAGAAGATCTATTAGTTGGAGCAAGAATTGATGAAAATTCATCAAAAGAATCCCCTCTTGATTTTGCATTATGGAAAAAGACTGATGAGGGAATTAAGTTTAAATCGCCATGGTCATATGGTCGTCCTGGTTGGCATAGTGAATGTGTTGTAATGATTAATAAAATCGTTCCAGGAGGAAGAATTGATATCCATGGTGGTGGTTTTGATTTAAAATTTCCACATCATGAAAATGAAATTGCTCAAGAGGAAGCAATGTATAATCATAAAATTGCTACATATTGGATGCATAATGGATTTATCAATATTGACAATGTAAAGATGAGTAAATCGTTAGGAAATGTTAAAAGAGCAGTTGATCTATTAGATGAATATGGTGGAAATACCGTTCGTTTTGTATTGATTAATTCTTACTATCGTACACCGGTTAATTTCAGTGATGAATTACTTTTATCTGCGAAAAATGAATTAGACAAAATTAATCAAGTTTATTCACGTTTATCAATAAAAATTCAATTAAGTAATGAAAGTATTTTTTCATATCAAGGAGAATTGGAAATAGAGGGATTTGTTAAAGCCTTATGTGATGATTTAAATACTCCAAATGCATTAACTGAAATGTATCGAGTAATTAAACTTGCTAATGTTAGTTTAAGAAGTAATCCACAGGATATTGATAAACTCAAAGTATGTTATTTTACTTTAAAAGAGATGTTTGATTATTTGGGATTAGTGTTTGATGAAATAATATTAACTGATGAAGATAAGAAATTATTTGATGATTATAACAAAGCTAAGTCAATTAAAGATTTTGCTAAGTCCGATGAAATTAGAGCTAAGTTGATTAAAAGGAAACTTTTGTAGTTATGAAAAATAATTATATTTATGGTAAAAACACAGTATTAAACGCTCTTGATGCGAGTTTTAAAATTAAAGATATATATCTAGTTAAAGAATTTAAAGATCTTAGGATTGAACGTTTGATTAAAGAAAAAAATTTCAATGTAAAATACATGAATTCTGGTGAATTGAAAAATTTAGTTGGTAATGTTAATCATCAGGGAATTGTTGCTAAAGTTGAAGAGTATTCATTTTTATCTTTAGATGACATAATTAACAAAAATAAAAATAATCCCAATTCACTTCTAGTCCTTCTTGATGGAATTGAAGATCCTCATAATTTAGGAGCAATTTTAAGAAATGTTGATGCTTTTGGCGCAAATGGTGTAATTATTTCTACAAATAGGCAAGTTGGTTTAACCCCTACTGTTGCCAAAGTCAGTACTGGAGCAATTGAATATGTTGATGTTTGTAAAGTAGTAAATTTAAATCAAACAATCAAGCGTTTAAAAGATGAAGGTTATTGGATAGTTGCTTCTGATGGTGAAGCAAAACTAGATTATCGTCAAGTAGATTATATGAATATGAAAGTGGTATTGATTATTGGATCTGAAGGATTCGGAGTTAGTAAATTGTTATTAAAGAATAGCGATTTTATTGTTAAAATCCCTCTGGTGGGCCATGTAAATTCACTTAATGCATCGGTTGCTTGTGCAGTATTATTAGCACAAATATATAATAAAAGGAATGGTTTAAATGAATAGTGAAATATTAATAAATGATGATGAAGTAATCTATTTAATTAGACAAAAAAATGAAGAAGCTAAAGAGCTTCTTTTTTTGTTGTATAGGAAAAAAATGAGATATGTATTAAACTTAATTGATAAAAATTTTCATCAATATTTGGAAAAAGATATAGTTTTGGAATTATATAATGACTCAATATTAACCGCTTTAAATGCATATGAGTTTTCTAAAGGAGTTTTTGTTAGATTAGTTAAAAGAATATTTGAGTTAGAGCTAATTCAATATTATAAAAAGAATGTTAAAGTTTACCAAAGAGAAGTTTATTTAGAAACTGATTTAGATATTTATCCGGGAAGTTATCATTTGTCTGATTATTCAAAAAGTGCTGATTTTAATTGGTTACTTTCTAATTTAAAAATTAAAAGCTTTATATCATATCAAGTTATTTGTTTATATTTATCGGGATATAAGGCAAATGAAATAGCAAAGATTTTAAATATAGATGAAAAGAAAATCAACTATCAAATTAAAAAGGCAATTAAACTTTGTCAGGAATTATATCTTCATTAGTTTTGCTTGTTATATAAGAGCTAATTCCAATCAAAAATAGAGCAAGATATCTTTCAAAAATATAGTCAAAAAAGTATTTATCGAAGATGTTTCCTAATAAAAGAACAATAAAAGCATAATAGAATATTAAGTTATTCTTTCCTTTATTTTTAAGGTAAATGTTGGTGATATAAAAGAAGAAAAATAAAAAGCTCATTAACCCAAATATTCCACATGAAGATAATAATTGAATAAAAATATTGTGATATTTAATTACTTTGCTAAATGGTGTTGATAAGACTTGATCAGTATTAATCATTTTTAACCATGATGAGCCAAAAATAGGATGTTCAATAAAATTATTTATTCCTGCTAAATATAATTCATCACGACCATTTAAACCCCAACCGATGCTAAGAATTTTATTAAAAAGAGTACTAAAACGAGAATAAAAAGTAGCCACTATAATTATTGATATTCCTAAAATAGATCCAAGGATAATCAGGATCGTTTTCTTTTTTACTTTAAGTTTATAATTTAAATAAAAAATCAAGCATATTGCTTCAATACCTAATAAGAAAAAACCATTTCTACTTAAGGTCATAATTGTGGCTAATACTGATATAATAAGACATATAATATAAAACCACTTATTCTTCTCGTTGATTATTAAGTGAAAAATAAATGGAATAGCTAAAACTAAAAATCCCGCAAAACTATTTTGTACTGCCCAACCAGTTCTAATAAAGTATTTTTCAATTGTGCCATTAACGATAACATTATCATCAGTTGCGTAAATAAAAGCAATTTGAAGAGCAATTACAATTGCGGTAACTAACATTAATGTTGATGCATATTTGATAAATGATTTACGATCTTTAAAACCAATATCGGCATAGTAAATATATATTAAAATTAGAGGTACTAAATGAGAAAGATTATAGAGAAAATTTTTTAAAGTCCAGTATTTGCTGAAAACTCCACCAAGCAAATATCCAATAGATAAGGAAATTAATGCTGGTAAAATGATAAGACTATTTTTAAATATTTTTTGATATTGATTAAATATTATGAAGTTAAATATTGCAGAAATTACTAAAATAGAAAATCCAATTATAAGGTAAGTTATTACAATTTGATTATCGTATATTGTTGGTAGTTCTGGGTTTGGGTTTTGTGAAATTCCGTTTTTAAAAGACATTCCCATTTGGAAGAAAAGAATTATTGTCAAAATTGGTTTTGTATCTTCACAAAAAATCAAATTTAAAGTTCCAATAATAAATATAATCGTATAAAAGGCAATTTCTAAAGCAAAAAAATTACTTAGAACGCAAAGAAGTCCAATGAAATATGGGAAAAAAATTGAATTTAATAAATTATCAAGGAAGTTAACAAATTTGTTTTTAGCTATAAAATTTTGATATTTTTGTTTAATAATTGGCATAATTCCCCCAAATTAATTACATCATACAATATAAAAATTTCTTTTGCGATGTTTTTTAAAATTTTCTTTAAATTTAAATTGCTTTATAAGTGATGTATTATTTTTCTTTGTTTGGTACTTGATGATTCTATTCAAATTTGGTAGTTACTTTTACTACGCAACTATTATTATTTAATGCAATTAATAATTTATTTAAAGTTGGGTAATAAAGTTAAATGTTGCCACTTTAATGGTAAAAAAATATAAAAAAGTTAAAAGATTTTCCGCGCTTGAATTTTGTTTATTGTTGTTTTTTGAATTAATTATTTAACCAAAAGATATCATATTAGTAAAATCATTTTTAGATATTTCAGAAGTGAATAGTGCAAATATTAAGACGATAAGTGGATATCTAAAATGAAAAACTACTTTTGGATTAAATATGGGTATTCAGTGACCGTGGGTTTAATGGTATTTATTTCTAAATTAACAGCTTGTTTATATTTATTTGTCTATTTGTTTCTAAAAATTTTAAGAAAATCTAAGCAAACATTTTATTTTGTGCTTGTTTGGTTTACTTTGTTTATAGTGTTAACTAATTTTGCTCATGGATTTAGTCTAAATATTGGATTTAAATCTTTATTTATTTAAAAAAGTGATAGGTTATGGTTCAAAGTTTATAAAAGAAATGTATTTAATATACCTTCTTGTGTATTTTCATTTTAGCAATTAGTAGGAAAGAATATTACAATATTTGCAATATTAAGAAAAAATGTTTTATAAATTCCAACACTAATTTTATTTTTTCAATATATAGGTTAGCTTATACTTAATTTATCACAAAAATTATTCTTTCTATTGTGGTATTTATAGTATTTTAAAACTTTTTTAAATGAAATAAGAGAGCAAGAAATAAATTTTAAAACTAAACAATGCCAGTTGTTTGTTTGGTTAAATTAGTTTCAAATGATACAATTTTTCTATATAAATTGATAAAACAAATCATTAAAATTATGAATGTAATTATCCAGGAAATTGGATAAGAAACATAGAGTAATCCTAAGTTCATATTTGAACGGAAGATAGTAAAAATCCAAATGATTCTTAATCCGCAGACACCAAGTAAAGAAACTATCATTGGTGTAGTTGATTTCCCAAGTCCCCTTAATGAACCAACAACTACATCCATTATTCCACATAGAAAATATGGAACACAAATAATTCCCATTCTAATAGTACCGATTTTAATTACATCAGGATCGGTTGTATATATATTTAATAAAAAACCAGAAGATAGATATGCAGTGATACCAAGAATTCCTCCAAATAAAACTACTAGATATAAATTATATTTCAGAATTTTAGATATGTTATCATATTTCTTTGCACCATAATTTTGGCTAGTAAAAGTAATTGATGCCTGATAGAAGGCATTCATACAAGCATAAATAAAACCCTCAAGATTTGCGGCTGCACCATTTCCGGCCATAACATATGATCCAAAGAAATTAACAGATGATTGAATAATAACATTACTAATTGAAAAGATAGTTCCTTGTAGTCCTGCTGGTAAACCAACTTTAGATATTTCAAATAAAACCTTTTTATCAATTTTTAATTCTTTTAAAGATAAATGACAGAAGCCTTTTTCTTTTAATAGGGTTATTAAAATTAGCATAGCACTGATAAATTGGGAAATAATTGTTGCAAGAGCAACTCCATCGGTGGACATATTAAAAACAATAACAAAGAGTAGATTTGCACCGACATTAAATATTCCAGATATCAGTAAGAAATATAACGGTCTTTTTGTATCTCCTGATGCTCTTAATATTGATGCGCCAAAGTTGTAAAGTAGATTAAATGGCATACCGATAAAGAAAATCTGTAAATAAATAGTCGCTAGATTTATTACATCACTTGGCGAACCCATTAGTAGCAATAATTGTTTAGCAAATAAAACGCCAAAAACCCCTAATAGTAATCCGGATATAAGAGAAATTATTATTGAAGTACTAACAATTTTTTGGGCTTTTTCTTTATCGTTTTGGCCATAACATTTTGCCATAACGATATTACTTCCAACGGATAAACCAATGAACAAATTTATGATTAAGTTGATTAATGAACTTGTAGAACTAATCGCAGACAATGCAGTATGATCTCTAAATCTACCAATAACGACAATATCGCAAGCATTATAAAGAAGTTGTAAAACACTTGAAAACATTAATGGAAGAGCAAATAATAATATTTTTTTCCAAATGCATCCGTTAGTTAAATCTATTTCATATTTAGTTCTAATCATCTTTATCCTCTTACTTCTCAAAAGAAAATAATATGCATATTATTTTTCAAAATCAAGAATTTGTTGATTTATTAATAAATATAGAACCGCTTTCAAATAAAAACATATACCTAAATAAGAGGTATTTTTATGCTATTGAATGATTCTTTAGAACTGATTGGTGATACTCCACTTATAAAGCTTAAAGGATACAATAATATTTATGCAAAGATAGAAAAGAACAATTTGAGTGGTTCAATTAAAGATCGCCCTGCTTATTGGATGCTAAAAAAACTTTTTGAAGATGGAATGCTTCATAAAGGGGATACCATTATTGAACCTACTTCAGGTAATATGGGTATATCTTTAGCGGCACTTTCAAATATTTTTGAAATTAACTGTATTGTTGTTATGCCAAAAAGTATGTCTTTTGAAAGAAGAAAATTAATAAAAGATTATTCTGCAACATTAATTTTAGTGGATGGTGGAATAAAAGAGTGTGTTGCTAAAGCCAAACAATTAAATGAACAGATAAAAAATAGTATTATTGTGGATCAATTTAATAATAAAAATAATATGTTAAGTCATTATCAAACGACGATAAAAGAGATATTAAATGATTTAAAAGATGTAAATGTAATCATTGATGGAATAGGCACAAGTGGAACAATATCAGGAATGGGAAAATATGTTAAAGAAAAAAATCTTGATATAGAAGTTATTGGAGTTGAACCATATTCTTCACCTTTAATATCATTAAAGAGAAGTGGTGTTCATCATATTCAAGGAATAGGCGCAAATTTTTTGCCACCATTATTTGATCAAGCTTTAGTAAATAGAATTATGTTAATTAAAGATGAAGAGGCTATTGAATGCGCTAAAAAAATTGTTTTATCAAATGGTTTATTGGTTGGAATTTCTTCAGGTGCTAATCTTGCGTGTGCTATAAAGTTGCAAAAACAAAAAAAATATCAAAATAAAAAGATTGTGGTGATTTTTCCAGATGGTGGAGAACGATATTCATGGTAATAAATAAACAGAAAATTATTAAATTTTCATCACTTATTATTAATTATCTTTTTCCAAATGTATTTTCTAATAAGAATGAAGATTTCTTAACTAAGGGAAAAATTTACTTTAGTAAGTATATAAGTGATGATATAAGAAAAGAAAATGATTTTTTTAATTCATTAACAGATATTAAAAAATCAATCAAAAGTGACTTAAAGTCCACATATGATGGTGATCCCGCTTGTTTATCAATAGAAGAAGCTTTATTAACTTATCCTGGAATTTACGCAGTTATTCATTATCGTATAGCACATAAATTATATTTATTAGATTTAAAACTACCAGCACGAATTATTTGTGAATACGCACATAGTAAAACCGGAATTGATATTCACCCAGGTGCAACTATTGGCGATTATTTCTTTATCGATCACGGAACTGGTGTGGTTATTGGGGAAACATCGATTATTGGAAATCACGTCAGAATTTATCATGGTGTTACTTTGGGAGCTTTATCAATAGAAGATGGACAATCAATTAAAGGAACAAAAAGACACCCGACAATTAAAGATCATGTGATAATTTACTCTAACTCAACAATACTTGGGGGAAATACAATTGTTGGCAGTTATTCTATAATTGGATGTAATGTTGTTTTAACTAAATCACTTGATGATTACAAAAAAGTATTTAATAAATCTAACGAACTTATTATAAAAGATAAAAAATAACTTTAAATTAGGATTAATCAGGAATATACTTTTCTTTTGTGAGAAAAGTGTATGAGTAAAATTAATATGCTATTAAAAAGAAATATTGTTGTTATAATTGCCTTTGTTTTAGCTCTTATTTCTTGTATATTTGTACCATTTGATAAAGAATATTTAAATTATTTTAATGTAGATACACTATGCATTTTATTAATGACAATGATAGTTATAGCTGGATTTAAAAAACTTCATGCATTTGAAATTTTAGCGGATCTAATTTTAGAAAAAGTTCATAATTTAAGACTACTGATTTTTACTTTAATAGTAATTACTTTTCTTGGCTCGATGGTTTTGGCAAATGATATGACACTATTAACATTTATTCCGTTAACCTTATGTCTAATTGACCAAACTAAAGAACATGAATATGCGCCATTTATTATTACAATGCAAGTTATAGCCGCCAATTTAGGTGGTATGTTAACTCCATTTGGCAACCCACAAAATATGTATATTTATTCGTTTTATCACATTAATCCTCTTGAGTTTATGTCTATTATGCTTAAACCATTTTTAACTTCAGTTGCTTTAATCTTATTGACAATTTTAATTGTAAAAAATAAACCGATTAAAGATCACTATGAAACAAGTTATTTAGTTGATATAAAGAGAATCGTTCTTAATTCTATTTTATTTATTTTCGCTTTAGTAGTAGTTTTTAGAGTAATTCCTACTTGGATTGGACTTTTAATTGTTCTTTTTGTCGCTCTAATTAGCGACTATAAATGTATTTTAAGAGTTGATTATGGATTATTATTAACATTTTGCCTCTTTTTTATTTTTGCAGGGAATATGGCTAGAATTCCAGAAATAAAAAACTTTATTAATTCAGTTTTCAGTGGTAGAGAATTATTAGTATCAGTACTATCTTGCCAATTTATTTCTAATGTTCCTAGTTCAATATTATTATCTCAATTTACAAATAATTATTCAGCTTTGCTTCAAGGAGTTAATATTGGTGGACTCGGAACTATAATTGCATCTCTTGCTAGTTTAATCGCATTAAAACAATATGTACATCATTATCATAAATATAAAGGATATTTACTTACATTTGAATTAATTAACTTCTCATTTTTAGCGGTTCTTTTAATTGTTTGTTTATTTTAATTATCATATAATCTTATTGTTGATGGAGGATAACTTATGATAAATAAAGAGTTATTAAAAGAAATTATTAAAACGCCTTCTCCTTCTGGTAGAGAAGATCGTTTGATTAAGTTATTAGTGAATAAAAGAAAAGATGTTGCCGATCAAATAATTTATGATTATCAAGGTAGTGCGAGTATTGTATATAATCAAAAAAGTAAATTTAAAGTTAATTTAGTTGCTCATAGTGATGAAATATCGCTTATTGTTAATGGTTATAATTCGGATGGAAGTTTGTCAGTTAGTAAAAATGGTGGAGTAAAAATTCAACTATATGTTGGCACTAAAGTTAGAATCATCACGGATGAAAAAATTGTAAATGGTGTCGTTGGAGTTAATGATAAAGTTATTGATAATAGTAAATTGAACGCTGATGATTTATTTGTTGATATCGGCTGTATATCTAAAGAAGAGGCAAAAAAGATTGTTCCTTTAGGAAGTTATATTATTCATGACACTGATTTAATTGATCTAAAAAATAATATGTTTGCAGGTAGAGCTTTAGATGATCGTCTTGGTGTTTTTGTTATTCAAGAGGCGGCATTAAAAGCTAAAGAAATGGGTGCAAAATGTGGAATATATGCTACTATGTCTACCGGTGAAGAAAATACTGGAAGAGGAGCTTATTCTTCAAGTGAAATTATTAAACCTGATTTATCAGTTATAGTTGATGTTACTTATGCAAATGATTTTCAAAACGCTAGTGAGGCAGGTGAAATTAGTGTTGGAAATGGAGGTGTCCTTTGTTTAGGCTCTATTCCAAATCGGAAATTAAATGATTTATTAAAAACCTGTGCTAATAAACTTAATTTAAAAGTTCAATATGAAGTTTGGCCGGGTAGAACCTGTACTGATGGGGATACGATTATTAAAACAAATCAAGGAAATCCGGTAGTTTTATTTTCTATACCAATTCGTTATATGCACTCACCAGTAGAAGTTGCTTCATACGCTGATGTTGAATCAATGATTGATATTTTAGCGGAATTTTTACTAAACATATCAGAAAATTTCTCTTTAAAACCATATAATTATTAAAATTAATTGTTTCATCAGAAAAATTTACATAAAATATAATTACAAGGAGATAAAATTATGGAACTTAAAGGATCTAGAACCGAACAAAATTTACAAGCCGCCTTTGCAGGAGAATCACAAGCTACAAATAAATATTTATATTTTGCTAGTAAGGCAAAAAAAGAGGGCTTTGAACAAATTGCAGCAATTTTTACTGAAACTGCGAATAACGAGCGGGAACATGCAAAAATTTGGTTTAAGTATTTAAACGGAATTGGTGATACTAAAACTAATCTTCTATCAGCTGCTGAAGGTGAAAATTATGAATGGACAGACATGTATGATACATTTGCAAAAGTTGCGGATGAAGAGGGTTTTAAAGATATTGCAGCAAAATTTAGATTGGTCGCGGCAATTGAAAAAACTCACGAAGAACGTTACCGCACCTTATTAAAAAATGTTGAAATGCAGAAAGTTTTTGAAAAAAGCGAAATTGTTATGTGGGAATGTCGTAATTGTGGACATTTAGTAATGGGTAAAAAGGCTCCAGAAGTATGTCCGGTTTGCAGTCACGCTCAAAGTTACTTTCAAGTAAAACAAAATAATTATTAAGCAATTGATAAAAGTTTAATTAATTGCTCTAAACATTGTGGCAGAAGAGAATCGTCAAAATTAAAATTTGAACTATGGAGGTATTCTTCGTCACCAATTCCAAATAAAAGGAATAGGCAAGGATAAATCTGACAATAAGAAGAGAAATCTTCACCTTGAAAATAAGTTTTTTTGATAGTTTTTAAATCAATAAGTCTTTTTGCTTTTTTGATTAAATAACGACTATTTTCAACCCTAGATAAGAACACTGAGGTATCATCGATTTTAAGATGGTACCTTTTTTCATATCTTTCTTTTATCTTTCCTATTTTGTTATAAATTTTAATATCGTTTTTTTTACTTCTGATTGTTCCGTTTAATGTTGTAGTTGAGGAAACAGTGTTACGACTAGTTCCGGAACTAAACATTCCAATATGAACTAGAGTATTTTTGTTTGATAATTTTTCAATTCTTTTAGTAAATTTATAACCGACATCAATGCAATTAATATGACCTTTTTTATTCGCTACATGAACGCTTTTTCCTTTGAAATTATAATTAATTTCTCTTGCAGATGAAAATACGATTTTATTAGTGAAAAACTTACCTTTTGGAAGTTTTGGAAATAGGTGAATGGCAATTACTTTATTAACATGATAAGTATCAAGAATCTTTGAATCAATTACTAATTTACTACCTCCAAATGATTCTTCACTAGGTTGAAATATAATTACGAAATTTTGAGAATATTCTTGATAATGTTCATTAAGATAATCGCATAATCCGATTGCTAAAGCCATATGAGCATCATGCCCACAAGCATGCATATTATTTTGTGACTTATAGTCAACACTATTTGTCTCTTGAATATTTAATCCATCCATATCACTACGATAAGCTAAACTAGATTTTTTTTGATTATCAAAAAAGGCAATTATTCCGGTTTTTATAAGGGTAATGCTACAGCAATAATTTTTTAAAATATTTAATATATATTTTTGAGTTTTGAATTCTTTAAATCCTAATTCTGGTATTTGGTGTAAATCTCTTCTTATTTTTATTATATCAATCATCTTAAATCTTTCCTTATTGTGTTTACATCGTTTAGTTTTGTTGCTCTTTTTATTTTTGCAGGATTTCCATAGACTACCATATTATCGGGGATGTTTTTGGTTACTATTGAACCTGCACCGACAATTACATTATTTCCAATCGTTATTCCTTCTAGAATTACTGTATTAGCTCCGATAAAGGTATTATCGCCGATTATTACTGGAGTAGATGAGAATGGTTCCATTGTTCCTGATATTACCGCTCCAGCACCAATGTGACAATTATCACCGATTTTAGCGTTACTTCCAATGACTGCGTTCATATCAATCATTGTGTTTTTTCCAATAGATGCGCCAAGATTAACTACTGCACCCATAAGAATTACACAATTCTCTTTTAATTTAACATCATCTCTAATAATTGCACCAAATTCAATCCGACAATTAATTTTTGAATAATCAATAAGTGGGAAAAGTGAGTTTTTAGCTAAGTTTATAAAATAATAATGTGTGATATTATAACGATGAATTTCATTTAATATTTTTTCATAATCACCAATAGCAATTATTAAGTTTTGGCTTTTAAATATTTCAAAAGAATCACTTTCTAAAGGGAATGAACTATCAATTAAACAAATTGATTTACTCAATTTCATTTAGTATATCCTCCATAGTATAAATGCCATATTTTTTTGTGGAAATAAAATTTATTGCCTGTAATATCCCTTTACTAAATAAATCTGATGAAGTAGCCTTATGGATTAAGGTTATCTCTTCATCATCAGAGAACATTTTGATTGTGTGTTCACCAATAATGTTTTTGCTTCTTATGGAATAACAAGGAATATTCTGATTTAGAATCGAAATGAAATGATTTGCAGTTCCTGAAGGAGTATCCCTTTTCTTCTTATGATGGTAATCAAATAGGTATAAATCATAGTTTTTAATAATATTTTTATATTGAGATAGAATCATATTGAATAAAGTAATTCCAATTGAAAAATTATTGCTTTTTACAATAGGAAGAAGTAAAGATATTTCTTTCATTTTATTTAATTGACTTTGATTATGACCAGTCGCGGCAACAATAAGTGGTGTATGATATTTAATTACATAATCTACATAATTATCAAATCCATCTTTTAATGAGCAATCAATTAATAAATCTACTTTATAAAGATCAATATTTTTGATATTATCTTTATCAAGAATAATTACCTCATAATTATTTAAATATTTTTGTAACGATTTTGATAATTTTCCATTTCCAACTAAAAGTATTCGTTTAAACATCAATTTCAACCTCCTCAATAAAATTAGAAGGGCCTTTAATTTCAATTTGATGTGAAATGATAACTTGTATATTTCCAAGAGGTTGAATGACATTAATTTTATTTGATAAATTGTATAATAAATAACTTATATATCCTCCTGCTGCCGCGCCAGTTCCACAAGATAAAGTGAATCCAACACCCCGCTCAAAAGTTCTGGTTTTAATTGTATTATGATTGACTAATTGACAAAATGTAATATTACATTTTTCTTGAAATAAAGGGTATTTATAAATTTTAGGTGCTACATAATCAATATTTAGATCATAAATATTTTCAACAATAATCACAATATGAAATGTTGAAATGTAAATACTATTAAAATGAAAATCTTTTCCATCAATTGTAATTTTTTTTAAGTTGTTAAGTTCTTTAATTAATCGAGGACATCCTAAAGAAACTTGACATTCAAATGGTTTTTTATTAGAAATCTTGACTTTTTTTATTCCTGAATCAGTATTAATATCAAATTCGTTAAGATAGTTATTTTTTGTAAATAAGTAATTAGCTAGGCAACGGATTCCATTTCCACACATAAGAGCTTTACTTCCATCTTTATTGTAAATTTCCATTTTGTTTTTGGTTGTATCATAATTAATTAATCCATCTAGTTGATGTTTTAAACAGTTTTTGATTGCTATCTGATTTAATTCTAATGTGTCATTTAATTCAGTAATTAAAAAGGAATTTCCTAATCCTTCATAAATATACCCTTTCATAAAACCACCTAATTAATTCTATTAATTAAGATATATATATATGTGGAAATATTATTAAAATGACAAAATTGTTAAAAATGGTCTTTATAGCACTGAAACAATTAAAATTAAACAAGATATAATTGTAATATAATGCGGTTTTACTAATTTAATACTAAAATACGAGGACACTATTATGTTTGAAAAACTTTTCAATTTTAAAAAGGAAGATAAAAAATAGCATTTTATATTTTAATATATTACTTGTTAAATAACATTTACTTGTAAGAGGGTAAAGTCAAAATTATAACTTCAATTGATAAATTAGTTAAAATCATTATTTGATATTTGTTAAATAAATAAACTAGGAATTAAAAACAATAACAAAATAAAAAATAATAGCTAGAGTGATAATGAATTTAGATAATGAATAAGTAAAAAATTTATATATTACATTAAATAAATTAGAAAATTCAAGAGCAAAAATAAGAATTAAATATAAATTAAATGGTTTAATATTGTTATTAATATATGGAATACCATAATAGTAAGAGCAAGGAATGATACAATTAATGCTTCAAATTTAAAAGATTCTGTATGATGATCAAAAAATTTAAAAGATAGACTACTAAAAGTAATGTTAGTAAGGTATTGTATCAACCAAAATAATATATCAAAAATATTATTTATTGATGTAGTTAATCAAAACAACGATACTTATAAACAAAATATTTGGAATATTTTATTATTGTAAATAAATCTTTTAAAATTAATGTTTTGAATTTGTAATCGCTATACAGAAATAAGCGGTATTTACCATCTTCATTGTATAATTTACTTTGAAATGATAAAATAACTAGTAATAAGTAGGTGATATTATGGCAAAAAAATCAATTAAGATACTTGAATATGCGAACCACTTTGGATTAATTTGGATTAATGGTGATCGCGAAGCTATGGAAAGGGAAATTACTGAGCGAGGAATTAATCGTCCAGGATTAGAACTTGCTGGTTTCTTTGATTATGCAATTTCTAAACGATTGATTTTTATTGGAAATAAAGAAGCTTCTTATATTAAAAAAATGAAGGACAAAGATATTATTAAATCAATGAACTTTTTGATGACTGAACAATGCCCAGGTATAATTTTTTGTCGAGGAAATGAATGCCATCCATTAATTTTAGAACTTGCAAAAGAAAAAAATTTTCCTTTATTTATTACTAATAGAAGTACAAGTGAATTGATGATTAATTCATTAACCTACCTTGAAGAAGTTTTAGCTCCTCAAACATCGATTCATGGGACATTAATTGAAGTGTTTGCTAGAGGTGTAGTTATTATTGGTGAATCTGGTATCGGTAAATCAGAAACAGCTTTGGAATTAGTTAAAAAAGGTCACCGCTTAGTTAGTGATGATCGAGTTGATATTAGTTATGTTCGTGGTAAATTAATTGGTAAAGCTCCGGATTTATTAACCAACATGATGGAGGTAAGGGGTATTGGTATTATTGATATCTCTAAGATGTTTGGTATCAATACAATTTTAGATACTCATGAGATAGATTTAATTATTAAATTAGTTCCATTAAAAACTGATGTTGAGATGGATCGATTAGGAAATAATAATGACTATTATGATATATTAGGTCAAAAGATTCCACTTATTACAATTCCTGTATCTGGAGCTAGATCAGTAGGTGATATTATTGAAGTTGCTGTTACTAACTATAAGTTAAAACAAACCGGATATAATTCAACATATGAGTTTGAAGAAAGATTAAATGAATTATTAAGAAAGGATATTTAATATGATTAAGTATTTAGCATTACCAAAATCATTTGGAATTGGTAACTTTCAAATTACTTTTTATTCGTTATTCATTTTAACAGGAGCAATCATTGCCTTATTAATTGGAATGTATAGAATAAAAAAATTAGGATATGACCCACATCGATTAGAAAATGTTTTTTTAATTGCGTTTCCCTCAGGATTAATTGGTGCAAGATTATGGTATATAATTTGTCAATTTGGAAGTGAATTTTTACCTGTTTTTAAACAAGATGGCTTTGGAGTAGGACTAGGAAATTTATTTGGAATTACTTCAAGTGGAATCTGGTTTGGCAATTGAAGGTGGAGTTGTTTTAGGTATTTTAGCTGGTGTAATTTTTGTTATGAAACGCAGAAAAGAAATGAGACCTTTAGATATTGCTGATTGTGTTATTCCAGGAATTTTATTAGCGCAAGCTATTGGTAGATGGGGTAACTTCTTTAATCAAGAAGTTTATGGAAAGGTAACTGATTCTTCTGGATGGTTATGGCTCGGAGATTGGTTTGTTGATCAAATGACTATTAATGGGGAATTTAGACAACCATTATTCTTAATTGAAAGTTTGATTAATATTGTGGGTTTTTTGTTTTTAACATTTGTTCTTGGTAAATGGTTAAAGAAATATTTAACACCAGGTACGGTTTCGTTTTCATATTTCATTTGGTATGGAACGGTTAGAACAATTCTTGAACCATTAAGAGATTCTGAATTTATTATGACTGGATATATTTCAGTTTCAACTTCAATAGTATTTATTATTATTGGAATAGTTGGTATTGTATTATTATATTCTTATCGCTATTACTTTAAAAAGAAATTTAGGCTACATATTTTTGATAAAAAAATTTCACCAAATGTTTATGTCGATTTTGCAACGAATAAATATATCGATCAAGACAATAATATTATTGAAAAACCTGACTTTGTAAATACAAAAATTCGTTCTGAAAATGAGAAAGTAAAAGAGGATAATGAGAATGAAAAACAAGTAGGACCGATAAAAAATCGATCGGGAAAGAAAATCAAAGTCGGACATAATAAAAAGGAAAATACCGATGACAAATAAAAAAGTAATTATTATTGGAAGTGGACCAGCAGGAATTACTGCATCAATTTATTTAAAACGTTCAGGATTAGAACCATATTTAATTGAATCAAATATGCCTGGTGGAAAATTATCGTTCACATATAAGATTGATAATTACCCCGGTTTTAATTCAATTAATGGTAGTGATTTAGCCTTTAAAATGATGGATCAATTAGCTAAAAATCAAATTGATATTCATTATGAAACAGTTATAAATGTGAGTAAAAAAAACGATAAAATTATTGTAAAAACTTCTATGGATTCCTATAAAGTTGATGCGGTAATTATTGCCAGTGGAATGACAGAAAAGAAATTAAATATTAAATCAGAAGATAAATTTTTAGCTAAAGGAATATCATTTTGCGCAATATGCGATGGAGGATTTTACAAAAATCAACCTATGGCAATCATCGGTGGAGGAAATTCCGCGCTGGAAGAAGCATTATATTTGAAGGAATTAGCTAATCCGTTATATATAATTCATCGAAGGAATGAATTTCGAGGTGATAAATTAATATTAGATCAAGTAAAAGGGTCGGATAAAATCAAAATCATGACCCCTTATATTCCTATTGAATTTAAGGGTGAAGAAGTACTTGAATCTTTAGTACTTGAAAATGTTGATAATAAAGAACAAGTTGAAATAAAGGTTAAAGGTGTTTTTGAATATGTTGGTTCAGTTCCAAATACCGCATTTGTTAGCGATAAAAAAATTCTAAATGAACAGGGTTTTATCGAGGTTAATGAAAAAATGATGAGTAAAATTCCCGGTATCTTTGCTGCAGGTGATGTAATAAAAAAGGATTTAAGACAAGTGGTTACTGCTACAAATGATGGTGCTATAGCTGCGATTTCTGTAAAGAACTTTTTAAAATAAATTATTAGAAAATTTATTATTTTGCATTGTAGTATGGAGCACTGTTATTAAGTTGTTCTTGAGCACCGATAATTAGCATTGTTTGTCCAACTCCTTCAAAAAAGTTTCCAATGACATTTATTTGAGCACCATTTAAATCTTGTGATAGGATTAATCCAATTGCAGTTGCTAAAAGAGTAAGTTCATTGCCATTTAATTTATATAAGAAGTTGGCCCAATTTCTAATTGTTTCTTTGTCATAATTATTCATATCACTAAAATGTATGAAATTAAATTTATTCAAATATACAAAAAATATGCATTTTTAAATTTTTATATCACTTAAATTAGATATATTACAAAATTCCAGAGCAATTGTGAATTTTATAGATATATAACATATTTTCACATATGAATATAGATATATTAAATTTATAAGTAGTATTTGTGATTAAATAAGTATTAATTGGAAAAATAAAATTAGAAAGTTGTTTAAGGGTGAATAAAATGAAAGTATTAATCACTGGCGCTAGTTCCGGAATAGGACGGGATATGGCAAGAATTTTCGCCAAAAGAGGCGATGAACTCTATTTAGTGGCAAGAAGAGAAAATCGCTTATTAGAATTAAAAAATGAATTTGAAACAAAAATTCATATTATTTGTTTAGATTTATCAAAAAGAGAGAATTGTTATCAATTATTTGAAAGTTTAAAAGATGAAAATATTGATGTTTTAATTAATAATGCTGGATTAGGAGCATTTGGATCTTTTGAACAATTATCTTTAGATGAAGAATTAAATATTATCGATGTTAATGATATAGCATCTCAAATATTAACTAAACTTTTTTTAAAACAGTTCATTAAAAAAGATCAAGGAAAAATTTTAAATGTTTGTTCTTCTGCATCATTTTTTCCAGGACCTTTAATGGCAACTTATTATGCATCAAAAGCATATTTATATCGTTTATCACTTGCCATATACCAAGAATTAAAGAAAAAGAAAAGTCATGTAAATATATCGGTCTTATGCCCAGGCCCGATTGCAACAGAATTTCAAGAAAAAGCAGATGTTAAATTTTCAGTTAAAGCAATTTCAAGTGAAAAATGCGCTAGAAATGCAGTAAATGGTTTATTAAAAAATAAACTGATTATTATTCCAACTTTTATGATGAAATGTGGGAAATTTTTTTCTCGCTTTTTAAGTGAAAAGATGATGTTAAGATTATCCTATTATTTTCAAAAAAGAAAAAAATAAAAAGATATTGGGAAGTAATAAAATAAATTATATGAAAAAAAGCAATAGGTTGCATATCATTATGACTATGTTCATAAGAATTTAAACTAAAATATGAAACTATGTATTATACATTTTTAGTTGATTTGTATAAAGAAAGTGAATATGATTACTTATACAATATTTATTTTATTGTAAGTAATGAAGATGACTCAGTATATTTTTATATATAACTTTGAGATTGAATTATTATTGAAAATAAATTGTACTTATTGAAGTAAAAGCAAGCAATACTGCAACAAAATCATTAGAATTGGTTATTAAAGAATTGGAAGAAATGAAGCAAAATTTACTATTCCACACATTTTAGTAATGTATATTTAATATAGTTAATGATGATTTTATGTATTTATTGTTTTTACGTATATTGTTTTGTAATAAAATATTATTATAATCGGGAAATAGCTTAGTTTGGTAAAGCGCTACGTTCGGGACGTAGAGACCGTGAGTTCAAATCTCATTTTCCCGACCACTGTAAATGAACCAGATAGATAAAATGTGTAAGTCTGTTTTTTATAGAGTTCGACTCCCAACGTCTATGTGTTTTTAAAGAAAAATAGGTCTTAGGAAGTGCAGAAGTTGCATTTTTCTAGGGCCTTTTTTTGATGCATTAAATCA
>CANQDY010000003.1 GCA_947593895.1 uncultured Bacilli bacterium | reverse complement strand
TTGCACTTAGATTAATAATTAACCAAAAATAATTTTCAAATGAAAAATTAGTTCTTATTTTTAGATTTAATACGAAAATAAATGGAAGAATATTAAAAAAAAGTGTGGAAATACTATTTATTTGTAAAACTAATTATATTCTTATTTAAAATCTTTTGCTATAATAAATATGATAATAATAGGGAGAAACTAGTATGAAAAAGAAATGTGGATTGAGTTTGATTATAGTTATAGAAATAGTTTTGATGTTAATCTATGTGCTTTATAATCTCATGGGATCACCAGTATATTTGGAATTTATTTACAACATAGGGAAATTTTATGATGAAAAAGTAATCAAAACTATTGCTAAATTAATTCAATTAGGAAGTAAGTCATATGGTAATTTACTTGCTTTTATATTAATTAATGTAGCCTTCATTATTTTATATTATTGCATTTTCTGTACAATTTCTTTAATTGTAAAGAAGGCGAGAAAAAAGAAAATTGAAAGAGTTGTTAAGATTCATTATCAGCTTAATGAAATTGAAAAAGAACGCTTTAATTATCGCAAGTATATGAAAAGGTTTCCTTTGAAAAAGTTTATCTCTTTACTTATTCCTGTAGTGTTCTTGACAATTTTTGCATTTGCAAGATTTGACGAAAAATTTTCTGGAACAATAAACGCAAACGATGTAGGTAATTTTCATGTATTTACTAAATATATTGAACCAATTATGCAAAAAATCTTTAATGATACTGATGTATTGGTTAATATTTTTACCAAAATATTTAGAAATGATTTGCATATTGGATATATGGATTTGATTTCTAAAATACCTGAAAATATTGCTTGGGTTGAGTATATAATTCTTATTTTACTAGCAATTGTCATTGTCTTTGCATGGTATGGAATATTGACTTTAATTTATCTTCCATTTAAAAAATTATTTGCAAAGAGAAAAGCAAAAAGAGCAGCGAATAATTATATCTTTAAGAAAGATTATCAAAATTATAAACAATGTATTAAGCATAAGAATGAGTATTCATCTAAGAGTGAAACATTCATGAGCATTGTTGAAGATGATAATAAAGAAGAACAAGAGATTGCAAATTTAACTAACGCTCCAAAACTTGAAAAAGATAATTATAAACCTGCTGATTACTATGATGATTTAGGACATGGTGTAAGAGATCTCGGAGTTGGAAATCTTGATGAAAAACCATTTGATCAAGCAATCATTGAAAGAGAAGTTAGATATATTTCAGATAAAGATTTCGATGTTACCCTTGAGGCTGAACCAGTAATTGAAGTAGTTGAAGAAGATGGAATTGATACTATCTTACAACAATATAAAGAAGATGAATTATTCTATGAAAAATATCAACCAAATGATGTTGATGTTAAAGATTATGAGGAATATTCAAAGAATCGTAAAGAAATTAATGACTATGTTTCTGGAATTAATGGTAATGAAGAAAATAAGGAAGTTGAAAATAAAGATTTAGTAAAAGAAGTGTCGACAGAAACTAAAGAAGAACAAGTTGAAGAACAATCAGTTGTTGAAGAACCAGTAGAAGAAAAACCAGAAGAGCAAAAAAAAGAAGAAGATGGATTAACACCGCTTCAAAGATATCAACAAGAAAGAAAACGTCTTTTAGCGGAAAGACAAGCATTAATTGATGCAAATGCATTAACTGAAGAAAACGATCCTTTAAGAAAATATCGTAAACCTGGGGCACGTCTTGGTAAAGTTGAAGCAAGAGTTCCTACTGTAAAACAGCAGGAAGAAGAAAAGCGTATTAAACGTGAGCAACGTGCTGCAAAAAGAAAAGCTACAATGGAAGCAAAAGCTAAACAAACTGCTCAAGAAGCTAAAAAAAATATGAATAAAAAGTAAAATTATTTGAGACAGGTATGATAATATCTGTCTTTTTTCTTTTCAAAAAAAAGACAAATTAAATCAAATGATTCAATTTGCCTAATTAATTATTTTCCTTCTAAATTTTCAAACTCAATAAATAGAATGTAAACTGATAAAATCAATAAATGCATTTTAGTTTTTTCATCATAGATAATGATGAATTCATCACCAGCAGCATAAATTAATCCTTCAAAAACCTTGTCATGCCATTCTCCTGAATCAGTAAAGGTACAATATATTTTGACCCTTTTACTGATTTTACCTTCCATATATTTAGTGAAATAAGGTGTGACTTCAATTGGCTTTAATTCTTCATCAGAACCCTTTTCTTGACGAGGTTGTGGGGAATAATTTGGTGTTTGCATATTTGGTGGTGGTGCGTAATTTGAGTGACTCATGTCCGTTCCAGGTGGGTAAGGTGCTCCATAATAATTTGGAGGTGGTTGAATTCGATCCATAATTAATTTCCTTTCCTTATATACTATGACTTATTTTTTTAAATTATTATCATTTTAAAAAAAGATTGACCTTTTAAAATAATTGTTTGATAATATTTTTGGGTGCTTACTTAAAGTAGGCTGAGATCACAATGCTGTTGTGGAACCATACTTGATCTAGGTAATGCTAGCGTAAGGAATAAAATGTTTTTATGTCCTTTTTGGCATGTATCTAGTCAGAAAGGATTTTTTTATGAAAAAAGAAAAAGTGTTTTCGACAAGAGTTATTGCTGAAATTGCTATTTTTAGTGCAATAGCTTTTGCCCTTGATTTCTTGCAGGGAGGACTATTTAGATGGGCTTTTCCTAATGGAGGATCGATTGGGTTTGCGATGCTACCAATTTTATTAATTAGCTATCGTAGAGGATTTTTCCCTGGCCTATTATGTGGGTTTATTGTAAGTTTTCTTCAAATGATGGGAGGAATTTACGCTGTAGCGGATTCGTGGTATATGGTAATGTTACAAATATTGCTCGACTATATCTTAGCTTATCCAATGGTGTCTTTTGCGGGTTTATTTGCAAAAAAATATCGAGAATCAAATTCTACAAAAGCAAAAGTGATTAGTTTAGTAATCGGATGTGTTTTAGGTGGTTTACTAAAATTTTTATGTCACTATTTTGCAGGAGTGATCTTCTGGTCAAGTTCATGTCCGGAAAATTTCTTAGGAGGACCAGCAGTATTTAGTTTAGTTTATAATGGCGAATATATGTTAGTAAATATAATAATTAATACCCTAGTGATGATATTAATTAGTATAAAGCAACCAGAACTTGTTACTCCTAAAGATAAGCAAGAAATTAAGGAGGAATATTAATTATGAAATTATTAAGTAAATATAAAAGTTTAATAATCGCCTTAGTTGGAATTATGATTTTTAGTTTTGGACTTTGTTTATTTATTCAAAGTTATGAATTTTATAAGGACAAATGGGGAACTGATATTTCTTTTAATGAAGATTATATTATTTGTATGATTGTTGGAGTAATTATTACTACTTATGGCTTAATAAAACAATTCAGAAATATTAAAGAAAAGGTATATCTTCTTACTGGAGGATTAATTTCTCTTGTGGTTGGATGTTATTCATTGGGTACATTCTTTAAACAATTATTTAAAGCATTAGAGAAATCAAAAGCATTTGAATATGCTTCTTATCAAACTTACTTGTATATTGGATTAATTACACTTACTATTTTTACATATTTCATAGTAATGTATCTTAATGATAAAAACCAAAGTGATACTAATTAGATAATTTTAAAAACTAATTAATTTAAGATGTTTGAATAATCTTCAACATCTTTTTTTATAAATAAAATAATTTTCATTAAAATACCTATACTAATATTGTTTAAGAAAGGGGTAATTTATATGAAAGATCAAGTTATTATGAATCATTATGTTTCAGCAATTGTTATGGGAAAGGAAATATTTCAGATATATATGTCAAAAGCAAAGGATCAACGCTTAAAAGATATTATTAATGATTTTATTGATTCTTTTAGTAATCAAAAAAATAATCTAATTATTGAGTTGAAATCGTTAGGTTATGATGTTGAAGAAGATATTTCAATTCTGCAGAAAAATGCAATTATAATGGAAAAGATGAAAACCAAAGTTTTAAAGGATGACTATGAATTAGGAATTAATATTATTAGTTCTATGTGTTCTGCAATTAAAGGAGCCTTAAAGTATTATAAAAAGTGTAATTTAGGATTGAAAATGAAATTCAAAAAGAATATCAAGGAGATTATGGTAAATTATGAGAATATCATTGGTAAGATAAAAACATATCTTTTGAATACTTTATAGTAATAACTATATAGTCTAAACAAGAAAAGTAGTTATTATTTCTTTTATTAAATTGGTAAAAAATGTATACTATTACTAGGTGATTTAGTAATGGACGAAAAGAAAAACGAAGAAACTGAAATAAAAGAAGAAAAGATATTTGTCGATAATAAAGAAGAAGTTTTTAACCCAAAAGATATTCGTGCTTTTACTCCAGGTAAATATTATTTTCCAGGACAAATAATATCAAAAGAAGAAACCATTGACAAAATTAATCAATCTCGGGTTGGTTTTTATTTATTTGTTGATCGCTCAGATAAAATTAAGAAGATTGTTTTGTTTTCCTTCTTAAGTATTTTTGCACTTTTTGCAATTCTTTTATTAGTAAAACCTGATTTAGTAAATCAGTTATTTTCAGTAATGATTATTTTATTTGTCATCTTCTTAATTGCTTCTTACTTTTTAGTAATCGCAAATAAAAAGAAAAAAAATATTTCTTTTGATCAGTATCGTTATGATTACTGCTTATTGTTTGATACCTATGTCTTTTACCAAACGGGTATTTCTAATTTAGAATTTTCTTACAATACAAAAATTGATGAAGAAGAAGTAAAGAAAATTGGTTGCTATGAAAATATAATTGCAACGCCAACAAGAGATATAATTAAAGGCAGTATGTTTGGTGTTAGTTTTACTTGCTATGATTTATTAATGAAAACTGGAATAAATGTAAATGATAAAAAAAATCAAAGCGTTGTTTTTTCGGGAAAAATGTTTCATTTTGATTTAAATACTAAAACTAATCAAAAATTATATCTTTACTTAAAAGGATGTGGAGATAGTCAGCCTGACGAATTAAAAGGAATGGATAAAACATCAGTTTTTGGCTTAAAAAAGGATTATTTAGTTTATTCTTCGTTTGATAATGTTACGAATTTATTAAATAAAAATACGCTGGATGTATTAAATAAATTTGTCATCGATGATGTTATTGAAGATGTTATTATTTCTATCTCCAATGAAGGGGTATTTGTTGGCTTGTCATTAACAAGTGAATATATGACCATTCCATTTAAAAATGATGTTGATGATAAATTTATTAATCATTTTAAAAATGATATTGAACTTGTTAAAACTCTAATTGCTTCATTACTAAGCAATAAAAATTATGAAAAAAAGGTTGTAGAAGAAAACAAATAAAAGGTGAAGTATGAATCACGAAGAAATTGGAAACTGGATCCATGTACAAAGTTATAAACATGATAAAAGTTTACATCGAACTTGGGATACTGCAATGGTTGTCGATTGTAACGATGATTTTATCGTGATTGTTTCCAATTGTACCAAAGTTACTGAAGGTGATGGAAGACGGTGGTATACTAGAGAACCTGCTGTATCAATATTCTTTTTTCATGAATGGTATAATTTGATTGCGATGTTTAAAGAAAATGCAATTATGTACTATTGTAATATTGCTTCACCATCTTTAGTGGATAAAAATTGTATTAAATATATTGATTATGACTTGGATTTAAAACTAATGCCAGATCGTAATATTATTCAATTGGATAGTAATGAGTACGAATATCATCGAAAAAAATATGGTTATTCGGAAGATTTAGATTTTGTGGTAAGAAACATTAATGAAAAGGTTAAAAAGATTATGAAAGAAGGGAAATTTCCTTTTGATGATCAAAAAATGAAAGAATATTATGATAAATTTCTTGAATTAAAAGAACATCAAGAAAGAAACATAATTTCTTAAACTTCTTAAATTAATTATTTTGTTGCTATATTTTAATAGAATTAATATAATAGTAGCATATTTGATGAAATCGACGAGAAAGAAAAGTAGTTTTGTGATTAATTATAGAGAGATGCTGGTTGGTGAAAAGCATTATTAACATTAGATGAATACACTTTTGAGAGCATACCGAAGGTTAGTAGGCTATGACGATTAATACCCGTTAAAGTATTGAGTTGTATTAACTCGCTGAGGTAGATAGAGTGATCTATCTATAAATTAAGGTGGTAACACGATAAGTCGTCCTTAAAAAGGACTTTTTTATTTTTAGGAGGAAATAATATGGGAGTATATGAAGAATTAAAAGAAAGAGGTTTAATTGCTCAAACCACAAACGAAGAAGAAATAAGAAATCTAATTAATAATGGTAAGGCAACATTCTATATTGGATTTGATCCAACCGCTGATAGCCTTCATGTTGGTCATTTTATGACTCTTTGCTTGATGAAAAGATTACAAATGGCAGGAAATAAACCTATTGCTTTAGTTGGAGGAAGTACAGGTTTAATTGGTGATCCAAGTGGAAAAACTGACATGAGAAAGATGCTTACTAATGAAGATGTAGAACATAATATTGAATGTTTTAGAAAGCAAATGGAAAAATTTATTGATTTTTCTAATGGTAAAGCTTTGCTTGTTAATAATGCAGAATGGCTAAGTAAAATTAATTATATTGATTTATTAAGAGAAGTTGGCGCTTGTTTTTCCGTTAATAAGATGCTTGCAGCAGAGTGTTACAAACAGAGAATGGAAAGGGGTCTAACATTCTTAGAGTTTAATTATATGATTATGCAATCTTATGATTTCTATTACTTATTTAAGAATTATGGCTGTAATCTTGAATTTGGTGGTGATGATCAATGGTCTAATATGCTTGGTGGAACTGAATTAATCAGAAAGAAATTAGGTAAAGATTCTCACGCAATGACTATTAATTTATTATTAAACTCTGAAGGTAAGAAAATGGGAAAAACTGTTTCTGGTGCAGTATGGCTTGACGAGAATAAAACTTCGCCATATGAATTTTTCCAATATTGGAGAAATGTTGATGATAAAGATGTTATCAAATGTATTAAGATGTTAACTTTTGTACCACTTGAACAAATCCATGAAATGGAAAAATGGGAGGGATCTAAATTAAATGAGGCAAAAGAAATATTAGCTTTTGAACTTACAAAATTAGTTCATGGTGAAGAAAAGGCAACCATCGCATTAAATGCAAGTAAAACTTTCTTTGGTGATAATCAAGATGGTGAAGTTCCAACACTTTGCTTAGAAGAAAAAGATTTTATTAATGATGATATTGATGTTTCCACAGTGTTAATTAAATGTGGATTTGCTTCTTCTAGAGGTGATGCAAGACGTTGTATTGAACAAGGAGGAGTTTTTATTGATAATAATAAAGTTACTAATCCCAGATTTGTAATTACTAAAGATATGGTAAAAAACACTTTTGTTTTAAGAAAGGGTAAGAAGTCATTTAAAAAGATTTCACTATAATGAATAAAGCAGGTGGATAAATATGTATCTTATTTATCAATGTGTTCGTATAAATAGGGTTGTCCTTGTTGAAAGTTAAAAGTTAATTGGACATATTTCTTATCGTGCTTCCACATTTCAACAAATTTGCAACAGACAAAAATTTTATGAAATTTTAAAAATCGCTACTTTAACATAATCAAGATATTTTAAATAAGTGTATTTGATAAATTCTTTAAAGCAAAGAGAGGTATCAATCATCAATAGTGTTATCGCCTTTTAAACTTTTATAATATTAAGTTTCATTAAGGAAAATAATAAATGGACAAATTCACAAATACATTTATATTTTAATTAAATAAAAAACTTGGATGTTACTCCAAGTTTTTATCGATGGTTAAATCGATTTTGTTCTACTTTGTTGTATGTTTAGAAATAAATAAGAAAGGGAGATAAAAAAAATAACATACAATTAAGCTTCTAATATTTTATCCCAACAAGCAATTTCTTCTTGGTCGGGGATAAACACATATTTGGTATTACGATATAGTTCTCTATAGTCAAGACCATAGCCCATTAAGAATCCTTCTTGAACTTCGATACCTCGATAGTCTAATTCAAATGGAACTTTGCGATTAACTTTCTTATCAAGTAAAGCGACAGTTACAATTGATTTTGGTTGATATTTTTTCTTTAGGTAGTCGATAAGATATACCATGGAAACACCAGAATCAACAATGTCTTCGACGATTACTATATCGCGATTTTTAATATCATAAGAGATATCACTTTTTAAAACGACAGTACCTGTTGATTCTGTACCATCATAACTACTTAATTGGACAAAATCGACAATTAGAGGAATGTCCATTTCTTGAATTAAGTCCATCAAGAATGGCATAGCACCTTTCATAACACCAATCATTACTGGTGGTTGGTTAGAAAAACGATATCTAGTTGAAAGCTGTTGACCAATTAAATTACATATTGAATGTATTTCTTCTTCGGTAAGTACAATTTTTCTCATAGATTTTCCTCTTTAGTGAACTAATTATATCAAACGATATAAATGATTATGCATTTTTTATTAATGAAAGCGGAAACATTCTCATGAAAATGCTTTCAAAACATTATTAAAAAAAGGAAAAAATTATAAAAAGGTTTTTTCAATGTTCATAAATAGTGTAAAATATTCTTGTTAAAAGGAGTATAAAATGAAAAAGTTTTTTGAAGAATTTAAGAAATTCATAACTCGTGGAAATGTTATGGATATGGCTGTTGGTACGATTGTTGGTGCTGCATTTACTGCGATTGTCACTGCTTTGTCAAATGGAATTTTAAAACCAATTATTAATACCATCATCTATTATTGTTGTGGAGGAAATACTGAAGCATTGAGCAAAATGTACACTCCATTAGTTAAAGTTATGACAGAAGATGCCGAAGGCAATTTGGTCATGGATATGACAAAATCAATCTACATTGATTGGGGGGCATTTATCAGCGCAATTATTAACTTTTTATTAATTGCACTTGTATTGTTCTGTATTATTAGAGCGTTTAACAAAATTAAAGATGCTAACGAAGGCTTAAAAGATAAAAGAGTAAGAATTGAATACAAGCAATCAAAAGGTATGAGATTAACAAAGAAAGAAAAAGCAATTTTAGCTGAAGTAGAGGAAGCTAAAAAGAAAGCTGAAGCCGAAGCCGTAGAAAAAGCCCGTTTAGCGGAGGAAGAAGCAAACAAATTAACTCGTAGCGAGCAATTGTTAACTGAAATTAAAGAATTACTCGCAAAAAAATAATTATAAAAATTGAATAAACCTCGGAAAATTAAAATACCGAGGTTTTTATTAAAAAAAGCTACAACTCTGTAGCTTATTAATAACAAATTAATTTATTATTCAACTTCAATTGCTTGAACTGGACAAGATGCCGCTGCTTCATCAACTCCTGTTGAATCTTCAACTTCACTAACTAATGTTTCTGCTAAACCATCATCACCGATTGTAAATACATCACCAGCGATTGTTGTGCATAATCCACATCCAATACATAAGTCCTTATTTACATGTACTTTTTTTGCCATAAATATTCCTCCTTGCTTACTTGGACTTATTATAATATCTTTATTATGTTTTTTCAATTCAAATTTTAAAATTAAGTATGTTATAATTGTCTGGAAAAAAGAGATGTATTAATGAAAGTTTTAATTATTGGTGCAGGTCCTTCTGGACTTATGTGTGCTTGTAAAGCAAGCGAAAATAACAATGTTGTCATTATTGAGAAAAATGAGAAAGCTGGTAAAAAAATTTATATTACTGGTAAAGGAAGATGCAATGTAACTAATAATTGCTCGACTAACGAGTTTATAAACAATGTCGTTACCAATGCAAAATTTTTATATTCCTCAATTAATCATTTTACATGTCAAGATACCATGGATTTTTTTGAAAAACAGGGAGTAAGTTTAGTAACAGAAAGAGGAAATCGAGTTTTTCCTTATACATATCATGCATCTGATATAACTAGAGCTTTAGTTAATTATTGCTTGAGAAATAATGTGGATATTCATTACTTTGAAAAGGTTTTATCAATTGAAAAATGTGATTTGGGATATTCTGTTATTACCAATAAATCTAGATATGAAGTTGATAAAGTAGTTGTTGCAACTGGAGGTAAGTCTTATCCTAACACTGGTTCTACTGGTGATGGATATGAATTTGCTAAAAAGCTTTCAATTGATGTTATTTCTCAAATTCCAGCACTTGTTCCTCTTTTAATTAGTGATTTAATTCCTAAGAGTTTATATAATTTTACATTTAAAAATGTTTGTTTAAGCGTATTTAATAAAAATGGAAAGCTTGTTAAAAGTGAATTTGGTGAATTAACTATCATGAAAAATTCTTTAGCTGGTCCAATTAGTTTGACTATATCAAGTGTAATTAACAAAATGGATTATCGTGATTTGTACTTGGAATTAGATTTAAAACCTGCACTTAGTGAGGAAAAATTAAAAGCTCGTATTGAGAAAGATATTGTAGATTTAAAAGATAAATCTAATTCAGATGCATATATTTTAGTTCGAGGTCTAGTTCCAAAAGGAATGATTGAATTAATACTAAAAAGAATAAATGTAGATAGTAATTTAGCTATTAAAAAATTTAGTGAAAAGAACATTTCGGATTTAATCCATCTATTGAAACATTTTAAATTCAATTATATTGGTTTGGATTCTTTTGAAAAGGCAATAGTAACTTCTGGGGGAATAAATGTTAAGGAAATAAATCCTCAGACAATGGAAGTAAACAAACATCCGGGGTTATATTTTGTTGGAGAAGTTCTTGATGTTGATGCGTTTACCGGTGGATTTAATATGCAGATTGCTTTGTCTAGTGGTTATAGTGCTGGTTTAGCGCTTTGTAATTTAAAAAACCATGGCAATAAATAGTCGGTAGTAGAAATTTTTTAAATTGATGCTATAATATATGATGAAATAGGAAAGGAAACAGAATGATATGGAAACTAAATCTAGAGTTGAAAAATATCGTAAACATCGTGAAGAAATTGCTCAGATGGATACTTATCGTTTTGAAAACCCTTATTTGATTCCAGAAGAAGAATATAATGATGATGATGTGGCAATGAATGAAGAAACATTAAAAACTGAGCACATCAAAAAATCAACTTTGTCAATTTCAATTGATCAGTTGATTAAAGCGCATGATGAATATACTGTGATGATTTCTCAAGAAGAGATAAAAAATAAGAAAAAGGAAGCTCAAAAAGTTAAATTTAGAAAAATAATGAAATATATCTTAATATTTGGTAGTTTACTTCTTTTACTTGTTTTTTTGATTGGTATAATTTTAGTTTTATTAAATAGATAGGAGTACATATGATTACAATTGCAATTGATGGACCAAGTGCGGCTGGAAAATCTACAGTAGCTAAAGGTGTAGCTAAAAAACTAGGCTTTGTTTATATTGATACTGGAGCGATGTACCGTTGTGTTACTTTGTATGCTCTAAAAAACGGTATTAATTGTCAAAATGATGAGGAAGTAGTTAAGTGTTTACCAAATATTCATATTACGTTATCTATTGATGGAAAAGTTTTATTGAATGGAGAAGATGTAACATTTGCGATCAGAACTCAAGATATTGTAGATAATGTTTCTTATATTGCTGCGAATAAAGGAGTAAGATTATTTTTAGTCGATATCCAAAGACAAATGGCTAAAGACATTTCTATTGTTATGGATGGTAGGGATATTGGAACTTATGTTTTGCCACATGCAGATGTAAAGATTTTTCAAATTGCTTCAGTTAAAGAAAGGGCAAAAAGAAGATTTTTAGAGAATATTTCTAAAGGAATCCCATGTACTTTAGAAAATGTTGAAAAAGATTTAGAAAGAAGAGATTATATTGATTCTCATCGTGAATTTGCTCCATTAAAAAAGGCAGATGATGCAATTGCAGTTGATACTTCATATATGTCAATTGAAGAGGCAATTAACGCAATAATAAAAATCATTGAAGAAAAGGTAGGACCGATAAATGAATAAAGGCATAGTCGCTATAGTAGGTACTCCAAATGTTGGTAAATCGACATTGTTTAACCGAATTATTGGGCAAAGACATGCCATTGTTGATGATGAATCAGGAATTACCAGAGATCGTCTTTATGGTAAAGCAAGTTGGTTAACTCAAGATTTTACAATCATTGATACTGGTGGAATTGAAATAAAGAACGCTCCTTTTCAAAAACAAATTCGCCTTCAAGTAGAACTTGCCATTGAGGAAGCGGATGTTATTTTATATGTTGCTGATGGAAAACTTGGAATTACAGATGATGATCGATTTATTTGCAAGATGTTATACAAAACATATAAACCGGTAATTTTGGCTGTTAATAAAATTGATAACAAAGAGATGCTCTATCAAGTTAATGAGTTTTATGCATTAGGACTTGGTGATCCAATTCCAACTTCATCCACTCATGGCATTGGCATTGGTGATATATTAGATAAAATTATTGAACTTTTACCAGAAAAAAAAGAAAAGATATATGAAAACGCAATTTGTTTTTCTATAATTGGAAGACCAAATGTTGGCAAAAGTTCTTTAACAAATGCAATTTTAAATCAAGAAAGAGTAATTGTTTCTGATATTGAGGGAACAACTCGTGATTCAATTGATACTTCTTTCAAGAGAGATGGACAAAATTATGTGGTTATTGACACAGCCGGATTAAAAAAACGTGGTCGAATTTATGAAGCAATTGATAAATATTCTGCTCTTAGAGCACTTTCTTCTATTGATCGAAGTCAAATAGTATTGCTAGTAATTGACGCTGAAAGTGGAGTTACAAATCAAGATAAGCATGTTGTTGGATATGCAATGGAAGAAAACAAAGCGATAATTATTGTTGTTAATAAGTGGGATTTAGTAGAGCATAATGAAAATTCGATGAATGATTTTTCTAAGAAAATTCGCAAAGAATTTAAATTTTTAGATTATGCACCGATAGTTTATTTATCAGCAAAAAATAAATCACGAATACAAACTTTATTTCCAGAGATTATATTAGCATATAATTCATATAACTTTAGAGTTGGAACTTCAGTTTTAAATGATATTATAGCGGATGCTCAAATTATGAATCCAACACCAATTTTTAATGGGGGGAGATTAAAAATATATTTTGCCTTGCAAGTTTCAACTTGTCCACCGACATTTATTCTTTCAGTTAATAATCCTGATTATATGCATTTTTCATATGAGAGGTATATAGAGAATAGATTAAGAGATAGTTTTGAATTTACTGGCTCTCCATTAAAAATTGTTTGTCGAGCCCGTAAATAGGGACATTTATCTTTATTTTTCATATATTAGCCTAGGTGGAGATATATGGAAGAAAAAAATATTTTTTCAAAAGTCGAGGAGACGACAAATGTCAAAAAAGAAGACATTATTAAATTAGCTAAAAAGGCTTCAACTCAGGATTTGTCTGATGAAAAAAACATCAGAAAATTAATTAAAGAAGTAGCTCGATTAGCTGGTAAAGATGTTTCAAAAGATAAAGAAGAAAAAATTTTAAATGCAATAAAAAAGGATAAAGTTCCTAAAGATTTAAAAAATATTTTGTAAAAGTGCGTGAAATATCGCACTTTTTATTCTCTTTTGTTATACTACAAAAGAGGTGAATCTTATGGATGGAAAAAAATACCCTGATGAAACACGTGAAATTAAAGTCATAAAAAAAGGAAAAAAAAGAATAATTGATGAAGATGTAGAAGATTATTCTGATCTTGAAAAAACTCGCGAATTTAAGAATGCTTTTTTTAAAAATGGTAATGTTGTCATAAGATTGAATCCAAGTATTGAAAAAGGATTATCTTCAGAGCAAGTTAATCAAAGAAAAAAAGACGGATTATCAAATAAATATAAAGACAAAAATCAAAAAACATATATAGGTATTTTTGTTAAGAATATATTTACATTTTTAAATATTTTGTTATATTTGATTGCTGTAGTTTTACTTTTAACTGGAGCAAAAATTACGAATTGTTTTTTTGTGGTTATTATCACTGCAAACTTGGCAATTGGAATATTTCAAGAGATTAGAGCCAAAATTAAAATGGACAAATTAGCGGTTCTTTCTGATGTAAAGTCTACGGTTATTAGAGATGGAATTATTCAAGATGTTAATGTTGATGATTTAGTATTAGATGATGTAGTTCAATTAACAAATGGAAATAAAATATCTGCTGATTCAATAATTGTTGAAGGACAAGTTGAAGTTAATGAATCTTTACTTACTGGTGAATCATTACCGGTTAAGAAAAATGTTGGAGATATATTATTCGCCGGATCATTTGTTTCAAGCGGAAGTTGTTATTGTAAAGTTGAAAGAGTGGGTAAAGATTCATACGTATCTCAACTTCAAAGTAAAGTTAAGAAAGTAAAGAAGAATAATTCTCAAATCTTAAAGACTTTAAATCAAATCATTCATTATGTACAAATAATAATTATTCCATTAGCAATCTTTGAATTTTTCTTTAAATGGTGGAGAGATTATAATTTCGTAAATGATGTTAATGCATTTAAAGATATTATTAACGATGTATGTGGCTCAATGGTAGCAATGATTCCATCAGGTTTATATTTAACTACATCAATAACCCTTTTTGTGGCGATGATTAACTTAGTTCAAAGAAAAGCTTTGGTTCAAGATTCTTATTCAGTTGAATCGTTGGCAAGAGTAAATGTTTTGTGCTTAGATAAAACAGGCACTATTACCGATGGAACAATGCAAGTTGAAAATGAAATTATTTATCAAAATCAATATGATACTCATTTGATTGTATATAATTTAATGAATGCATTTGACGACCGTAACGCTACCTCATTAGCAATTTTAGACAAATATAAAACTGATAAAAAATTAGAAGTTATTAATAAATTAGCCTTCTCATCATCAAGAAAAAAATCTGCAGTTGAATTTAAAAATTTAGGTACATTTGTTATAGGAGCACCCGAGTTTATTCTTGATCCTGATGATCCGATTGTTGTTGGATTGCAAAAAGAAACTCTTAATGGGTTTAGAGTAATTCTTCTGGCAAAAGTTGATGGAATTAATGATGAAGATATTGTTGGAAAACCTAATCCTGTTGCTGCTTATGTAATTAAGGATCACATTCGTGATGAGGCTTATGATACGATTAAGTGGTTTAAAGAGAATAATGTTGATATTAAAATAATTTCTGGTGATAATCCACTTACTGTTAGTGTAATTGCAAAACAAGTTGGTGTTGATGATGCAGATAAATATATATCATTGGAAGGATTATCTTTAGATGACGTTGCTAAAGCGGCAACAAAATATAGTGTATTTGGAAGAGTTGCACCAGAACAAAAAGCAACATTGATTCAATCGTTAAAGAAGGCAGGAAAAACTGTTGCAATGACTGGTGATGGAGTTAATGATATATTAGCGATGAAAAGAGCAGATTGTTCTATTGCAATGGCAAGTGGATCAGAAGCCAGCAGAAATGTTGCTCAATTAGTATTGATTGATTCAAACTTTGCTTGTATGCCAAAAATTGTTGAAGAAGGACGTAGAGTAATAAATAATGTTCAAGCAGTTGCTTCATTATTTTTAATGAAAACAATCTTTGCGGTAGTTCTAACTATTTCGACATTCTATCCATATCAACCAATGCATTTAATGATTATTGAGTTAGTTGTAATTGGAATTCCAAGTTTCTTATTAGCGTTGCAACCAAACAAAGAAATTGTTAAAGGTAACTTTCTGACTAATGTTATTAGTAAATGTGTTCCGGCTGGCATTGCTTTAATTCTATCTACGTTAATGTGTTTAATTGCTTGTAAAGTAGGTATTGGAAATTGTCGAGAGTCAATGCTTTGCACAGTTGGTGGAATGTCATTGTCATTCTTAGGACTAATTATTTTAACTTATTATTGTTATCCTTTTAATTTATATCGGGCCTTAGTTTTTGGTGGTATGATTACAATTGGCTTATTAGGTATCTTCCTTCCAATAGGTTCAGAATTTACTGGTTATCTTGTATATGAATTGAATGTTCATGAAATAATATTAATGGTGATATCAGTAGTGATTTCCTGTATTGTTTTCTTTGCTGGAGAATTAATATCAAGTTATATTGTAAAAAAACATGAAAAGGCAAATTGTTAGAATCAATTTTATTTATACATTGAGTTTTTTAGGAGATGCTTTGTTTTCTCCTTTTTTAGCTTTATATTTTAGTTCAATTAATATTGAAGAAATAAAGAAAGGAATTCTTTTAAGTTTAATTCCTTTAGCGGGGATTTTTGGAAGTTTAATTTATGGTAAACTATCGGGGAATAGTAAGAAAAATGTTTTAATTGTCCGAGTTCTTGTTCTAATGCAATTGATTGTTATGTTAAGTATGGGTTTTATCAAAAATTATATTGCAGTTTTGATATTTACTATTATTTTTGCTATACATAATAATACTTTCTTTTCTTTCCAAGATGGTGTTGCGGTTAAGATTTCTAATCAAGAAAATACTATTTATGCAAATACAAGATTTTTTGGCTCTTTAGGTTATTTAATCGGTACTTTTATCGGTGGAAAACTAATTGACTTAACAAATTATGGAATTGTTTTTTTAATTGCCGGACTAATTTATATAGTTGTTGAGTTAATGTTTTTTTTCATTTATCCAGAAGAATATCAGGTAAAAAAGGAAAAAATTACGATTAAAGAGATTTTTAAACATCGTGAGTTTATTTTATATTTACTTTTCTATGTATTTGCACTTGGAACTTGGAATATAGGAGAATCATATATCTCGTTAATGTTTAAAAATTATGGTATTACTACATCTCAATGGGGATACATATTTAGTTTAGAGATTTTAGTAGAAATGATAATAATATTTGTTGTAAATCATTTTATAAAAAGAAAATTGAATTATCGAATAAGTCTTTTTATTGCAATCTTTTTGATGTTTGTTAGATCATTTGTTTTATTCTTAGATATTAATGTTTGGATGAAATCATTTATAAGTGCAATTTTAAGAGGTCTATCCTGGGGATTATTTCTTTCATCACATATGGAAAATTTAAAGAAAATTTTACCAAATCGGTTGATTACTAAAGCAGTATTAATTTTAGCAATATGTTGCAATCTTTTTGCTTTTATGGGAGATTTTTGTGCACCATACATTTATCAAAAAACCTCTTTTGAGATAATGTATTTAATTTTATCTATTGGACAATTATTAGGCATAATCATTCTTATATTTGCAACACTTTATTATCAAAAACATCAAGATGTAGAAAAAGTAAACATCAAAAATTAGAAAGTAAAAGTGTGTAAAAAATATTAATAAGTTCCAAGATATGCCTGATGAAATTAGAGATTAATAAAAAATTGTTTTATTTAGTGTGTTTTAAAGTTTAAGAGTAATGTGCAGTAACAAAATAAGGCTCTGATAAAAATAGATAAGAAGATCATCGACAATTGTCGATGAATTTAACAAGTTATAAAAGATATTAAGTATTCAGAATTTCAAGAAAAATTTTTCTGCGATTTTAATAGATCCAAGAATATAATTTCTAGATGCCGAAGGATTTGAAAAAGATGAATTAGAAGAGGTAATGACAAATGTATTCTATTGCCATCCATATTCATCATCAGAAAAAACTGAGATTGAAAAAAAATCACAAATTCTTTCGATATTATGTTACCTCAGATGAAACTTTAAATGGAATCACCCAAGAACAAATAGATTTAATGTTTTCAGACATTAAATCCTATAATCGTGAAGCATATAGTGATTACACTTAATATGAATGTCTTGAATTTTGAAATATTAGATTTATTAATAATCAAGAAGATCCCTTTTGATAAGATAAATTTAACTAAATTGCTATTTAAGAATTACAGAAAATAAATAGCAATTAAAAATATGAATAGGAACAAACAAACAAGAATCATTAAGCGTAGCAAAGTTAAGTTTGTTAACGAAATTTATATGCTATTTTTATTATATTTTTTTGTATCTTGAAGTACCTTATATTAAAGTAAATTCACTTCCTATTCAACAAAATCAATATTTTCTATTGATAAAGAAACTGATGAAAGTGATTAAAATTTTTTATTTTCAAGAATTTTTTGCCAATTAATGTGTTAAAAATTTTAAATTTGCTCCCTTTTATTACCAGAAATAGTATATGGTTTAATTAATAAAGCAGACACTGTAGATTATTTATAGATAATTGGATATATTTTTTTATTAATAAAAAATAAATTAATAATTAATTTTTTGATTTATCACTATTAAATGCGATTATTTATGTTGAGATGTGTTTTATATGATTTATCAACTTGTTTTATTTTTCTTAATTATAAGTTATAATTAAAGCAAAGATACGAGGTGATAAAATGGTTAAAAAGTATCAACCTTTAATTAGGAAAAGTAAAAGACGTGAAGAACTTTTGTCGAATAAAGAAACTTCGATTATAAAACAATCAAATCGAAAATTTATTAAGGCGTTTGTTATCGTCGGTAGTGTTTTACTATCAATAATTATTTTTAGTTGTCTCATTGATATTTATGATTTCTTTAGAAGTTTTCATCCTATTGCAGGATATGTTTCTTTAGGTGTTGCTATCTTATTATTGTTATTATTTGTATTTAAACCAATTATTGTTGCTTTATCTACTCCATGTTTTACTCTTGATGTAGTTGAAGTTTCAAATAAAAAATCAATTAATCGGAAGAACTATCGTAAATTAAAAAGAGTCGCAGGTAATTTAATTAAAGGAGAAAATATTTCTCAAGAAGCAAAAAATTTAATTAAGGAGAACATTTCTAATCGAAATGAACTTAATAATATATTAAGAGATGTATATGATAAAGAAATAAGTAAAAAGATCACTAAAATTATTAATGAGAGTGCGACTAATGTCTTATTCGCAACTGCGATTAGTCAAAATAATCGATTTGATAGTGCAATAGTAGCTTTAGTAAATATCAGAATGATTATGCGAATTGTTATTGCTTGCGGTTATCATCCATCTTATCCTCAATTATATAAACTTATTGCTAAAGTTTTTAGAAATGCATTGATTGCTTATGCGATTCAATCGATTAATGTTGATCAGGTAATTTTTAATGGAATTGATAAGTTAGTTAAAGGAACATTATCTGCAATACCTTTTGTTTCTGATTTAACTAAGAGCATTACTCAAGGCTCTACGAATGCATTACTGACTTTAAGAATTGGGATTATTACAAGAAAATACTTGTATGAGGAATTTGATATTCAAGCGATGATAGAAGATCCCGATGAACAAAATGCAATTATTCTTGAGGAAGCAGTTGAAGAAGCAAACTCATCGATTGATGTTATTATTGATGAGTGTAAAAAGAAAAGAAAGGAAAAACAACCAGCTTAAATTAAACTATGAAAGATTTTGATTTCATTTCACCTACAAAAATTTATTTTGGACTTAACAAAGAAGAATTAATTGGATCAATTATTTCTTCTTATGGATTTAAAAAAGTTTTATTTCATTATGGGCAAAATTCAATTAAAAAGATTGGACTTTACAAAAAGGTTATAAATTCATTAAAGAAAAGCAAAATTAAATATGTTGAACTAGGCGGAGTATTACCAAATCCTGATGTTGATTTGGTTAAAGAAGGAATTAGAATTTGTAAAGAAAATGATATAGAAATGATTTTAGCCGTTGGAGGAGGAAGCGTTATTGATTCGGGTAAACTAATCGCTAATGGATATTATTATGATGGCAATCCATTTGACATTTCTACCCATAAATATGTAAGTCAAAAATCCTTACCAATTGGAGTGATTTTAACTAATTCAGCAAGTGGAAGTGAGTTAAGTAATTCTTGTGTAATTTCTTCTCGTGAAATGAAGATGAAACAGGGATATAATACTGATTTAAATCGACCATTATTTGTAATTGAAAATCCTAAATTAACTTTTAGCGTTGATCTTCACACAACCGGATGTGGTGTCGTGGATATTTTTTCTCATACATTTGAAAGATATTTTTGTCAATCAGACAAAATGGAGTTTTCTGACTATCTTGCTGAAGCTTTAATGAGAAATGTTTTAGATAATGGTAAAAGATTAGCGAAAAATCTTAAAGATTATAATGCCAGGGCTAATATAATGATTGCATCATCTTTTTCTCATAATGGATTAACAGGAATTGGAAAAAATATTATGATGCCAATTCATAAATTAGAACACGAATTATCAGCGTTAAATCCGAGCATTGCTCATGGAGAAGGACTTGCAATATTAATACCTAGCTGGATGGAAATTTGTTATCATTTATCTCCAGCTAAATTTGTTGGTTTTGCAGAAAATGTCATGAAAATTGATAAGAATATACCTGATTACGAAAAAATTGAAGAAGCGATTAAAGGATTAAGACAATTCTTTAGTCTATTTAAGTTAAAAACTCATTTGAATGAGTTTGGTATTACTAAAGATGATGTACAAACTATGACAGATGTAATTATTGGTAAACAAATTAAGATGTTTGATATCGATAGTGAAATAGACTATAATTTAGCAATGAAGATTTATTTAAATTGTTTGGGGGAATAAGAATTATGGAAGAAAAAAAAGTAAAAACGTATACCAATTTTTCGATGATTATTTTCATCCTACTCATCATCTTAGGGTGTTTATCTGCCTTACTTGTTTATCAAGTTATGCAAGTTTCTTTGTATGTTGATATTAACATTTATGTATTTGATGTAATTGTTCTTATTGCTGGTTATATTTTTGCCACAACATTATACTATGTTGGCAAATTAATTATTGGTATTTTAAGTGGATATCGTCTGATTTCTTTTAATTTATGGTTATTAAATATTGTTAGAAATGATAAAAATAAATTAGTTGTTAAAAGAGGAGGTATTTCAGGATTAGGATGTAAAGTTTACATGGCGCCTAAAAAAAATAAACCTAATTATAAATTATATTTATTAGGAGGAACTATTTTTAGCCTTCCAATTTTCATAATTTGCTGGCTAGTTGCTTTTTTAATTAAAAATCCAGAATCAGATATTAAATATTATTTACTATTTATATCTGGATTTATTCCTTTTATTATATTAGCTAATATTATTCCTTTACGCTTTGATTCAAATAGTGATGGTTTTATTTTAAGATTAATACATGTGGATAAAACACCAGATAATTATCATAGAACTTTAAAGCAACTGGAAGCTTTAACTAATGGTAGAAGCGAATTAAAATATTATGATATTTCTTCACCAAAAACTCCATTTGATTTAGATACCATCTATTATAATTATTATTATTTAATTGATCATGAAGAATTTACTAAGGCTAATCGTATTTGTGAAATGTTAATTGAAAATACTTCACATATTACCGATTTATCAAAGATTTATTTAGGATACACGGGCAAAATCTATGAATTATGTCGTCAAAAAAGATTTGAAGAAAGCGATCGATATTTCTGGGAATTAAAACATGATATTCGTAAAGTTGTTCGCAATAAATGGAATTTTGAAAGCTTAAAAATCTGTTTATATGTTGCTGCTTATATGGAAACTAATTATGATGAATACTTAAATCTGTATTATCGAAAAGATAAACTCAGCAAACGATATTCTTACTTTTGTCGAGCAAGACTTGAAGAAAAAATAATTGATGATACAATTAAAGCAATTCAAGTAGATCATCCCGATTGGTATGTCGAGTAAATAAATATAAATTACTTATAAAAATAATTTTTGGCTCATATAATTTCTTGAAAGATTAAGGAAAATTATATGAGCTATTTTAATAAACTAATTAGTGATTACCATACTTCAGTAAATGTTGGCCTTACTAAAAATGAAGTTGAAAAAAAACTTAATAATGGAGGTTTAAACGAATTAAAAAAGAAAAAAGAGAAATCGTTTTTTATTATATTATTAAAGCAATTTAATGATCCGACAATTTTTTTACTATTAATTGCGGTTGCACTATCTTTTTTTCTAAAGGAATATGTTGATGTTATCATCATTATTATTGTTCTTATTATCAATTCTTTAGTGGGATCATTTCAGGAATATAAAGCCGAAAAAGCTCTTGAATCTTTAAAAAAACTATCTTCACCTCATGCAAATGTAGTTAGAGAAGGAAAACTTGTTAAAATTCCTTCTTACAATGTAGTTTTAGGGGATATTGTATATTTACAAGAAGGAGATATTGTTCCCTGTGATTTATTTTTATTTGATATAAATAGTTTAGAGATTGACGAAGCGTTATTAACGGGAGAATCTTTACCGGTTAGTAAAAAGTTTATTGATGATGATTTATCGGATAAAGTAATATCTAAAAGGGTTAATCAGGCATTTATGTCGACTAAAGTAATTCGAGGAAATGCAAAAGGGATTTGTATTCGGAGTGGAATGAATACTGAAGTAGGAAAAATCGCTAATATGATTGAAGATAATAGCAATAAAACGCCACTTCAAAATCGATTAACAAATCTATCAAAATACCTAGGAATACTGATTATTTTAATTGTTGTAGTAGTTTTATTTTATGCTTTTTTAATGAAACATAATTTGGTTGAAGCCTTAGTATTTTCAATCTCTTTAGCAGTTGCAGCCATACCAGAAGGATTACCCGCAGTTGTTACTATAGTTTTATCTATGGGAGTAATGAAATTTGTTAAAGTAAATGCGATTGTTAGAACATTGCCTAGTGTTGAAACCTTAGGATCAGTAGATATTGTTTGTTCTGATAAAACGGGAACGCTAACTGAGAACAAACTTCAAGTAAAAAAGATATATTATAATGGTAAACTTACTGATAATATTCATAATACGATATTAGAAGAGGCTTTTGTTTTTAACAATAATGCTAACTTAGAAGTTGGGGATCCATTGGAAATAGCATTAAATCACTACGTTAGTAATTATGAAGAAATAAAAAAAAGATGTCATCGAATTAAAGAAATTCCTTTTAATAGTGATTCAAAAATTATGGAAGTTGTGTGTAAATTAAATAGTAAAACAGCATTAATTACTAAAGGAGCATTTGAAGTTGTTTTAAGTCGCTGTAAATATATTTATTTAGATAATCAAGAAAAACCTTTAGATGATTTTACTAAAAAGAGGTTAATTACGGAAGTAGAAAGAATGTCCTCTGAAGCATTAAAAGTTATTGCATTTTCTTATTCGTATAGTGAAGGTGAATATCAACAGGTTTTCTTAGGAATTGTTGGATTAATTGATCCCCCAAGAGAAAATATTAAAGAATCAGTAGAAAAATTAAAACAAGCATCAATTACACCAATTATGATTACTGGAGATCATATAAATACCGCATATGTAATTGCAAAAGAAGTAGGAATATGTAATTCAAGAGAACAATGTATTGATTTATCAGAAACAAATGATATTGATAATAATGATAACGAAATTGAAAAATATCGTGTTTTTGCAAGAGTAAATCCATCCCATAAAGTAAAAATTGTGGAGTATTATCAAAAAAGAAATCATGTTGTAGCAATGACTGGTGATGGTGTTAATGATTCTCCAGCATTAAAAAAAGCGGATGTTGGTATTTCTATGGGAATCAGTGGCTCTGATGTTAGTAAATCTTCTAGCGATGTTATTTTGCAAGATGATAATTTTCAAACTATCGAAAAGGCTATCGAAGAAGGAAGAAATGTTTTTATCAATATTAAAAAAGCAATTCTATTTTTGTTGTCGAGCAACTTAGGAGAAGTAGTTTCAATTCTTTTTTTTGTTTTTTTAAATCTCCCATCACCATTAATTTCAATTCATATTTTATGGGTAAATTTAATTAGTGATTCACTTCCTGCTTTAGCACTTGGCAGTGATAAAAAATATGATGATATTATGAAAGATAAACCAAGAAAAAAAGATGAATCATTATTTCACAATAAAGGACTTTTTATTACATTATTCTATGGATTTGTTATTGCGTTAGTAACTATAATTGGTTATTTAATTGTTCCGGTTTCTGAATTAGTTAGTTTAAATATACCAATAACACTAGGTAATATTAAGCTTATTTTAAGTAATGAAATTATTTTAACAAAATCAAGAACTATTGCCTTTTGCTGTTTAAGCATTAGTGAGATATTCCATATGATTGGAATGAGTAATATTAAAGCAAATTTATTTACAATTTTAAAAAATCATAATCCCCTACGCATTTTAGCGTTTGTTCTTGGACTTGTTTTGCAAATCAGTGTAGTAACCATTCCATTTATGAGAAATATTTTTAATACTTCTTTTCTTACACTATATGAATGGGTTTTTGTATTGTTGATGAGCATGGTTCCATTAATTATTCACGAATTGATAACAAATGTTTTTAAAAACAATTTATAAAATCTATATAAAGAAAAAAGATAGGTTATATTTTACTATCTCAAATTTATCGGTTATAATTTTATTTAATAAAAGTTATCAAAATTAGTTTATGGAGGTTTCTATGAAAGTAAAATTATATATTGATTCAACTTGTGATATGCCAAGTGAGTATTTAGAAGAAAATGATGTATCACTAATTCCATTATATGTAACATTTAATGAAGAACAGTATCTTGATTTTGAAGAAATTACTACGCCTGTTTTATATCAAAAAATCGAAGAAAAAAAGATGCTTCCTAAAACAGCAGCTAGATCAATTGAGGATTTTAAAAATGCATTTAGTAAAGCTTTAGAAAATGGATATGATAATGTAGTATATTTAAGTATTTCCAGTCAATTTTCCAGTGGATATCAAAATGCTTGTATTGCCTCGGAAGAATTTGGTGGTAAGGTTTTTGTTCATGATACAATGAATCTTTCTAGCGGTGAAGGTTTACAATTAATTCATGCGGTCAGAATGGCAAAAGAAGGATTGTCTGGAAAAGAAATTTGCGAACAATTAAAAGATATTGCCTTAAGAGTTCGCAGTCAGTTTGCAGTTGAATCTCTTGAATATTTATATAAAGGTGGTAGATGTTCTCAAACCGCATATTTCCTTGGTCAAGGATTTAAAATAAAACCAATCATTCGTGTTGTTGATGGTAAGATGATTGTATATAAAAAGCCAATTGGCAAGATTACTAATGCCTTAAATAAACTAATCGACATTTTTAATGGAGATTTAGAAGCAAATAATGTTGAACTTGGAACGGTAATGATTACTCATTCTATTGCGGATAAAAGTTGTGAATATCTTTACAACGAATTAAAGAAAATTATTCCAGAAAAAAACATTATGGTGACAAAAGCAGGGTGTGTTGTTTCCTCTCACTGTGGAAAGGGAACAATTGGAATTCTTTATATTTTAAAAAAATAAAAAAAGCAGATTTAATTTAACTTTTTATAAAATATTAAAATGGATAAATGGTTAATTTGAAATATTAATTTGACTATTCTATGCGTATTTTATTTAAATTTTATGTTGTCTGATAATCGGTTCAAAATATCAGAAAAATTTAAAAACACTTCGTGATATTACAAGATTAAATTATACGTTTTAAAAAGATCAATGTAGTTATAATAAAGAAAGAAATTCCCCAATATTCGTGGTTAATGACCAAGGAAAATTAATTAAACGAGTTAACTTATTAAAAAAAGATAATTTAATGTAAAGATCATTCTATGAAATTGTTAGTTTAAATGATGATGTTTATTTATCAAATGCAAGCAAGATTTTTCATTGGATATCTTAACTTGTGTAAATAAAAATGGAATTAGGTTTGTTTTTTAAACGGCGATAGTAAAATTCATATTGATATATGACTATAATCATCTTTTTGTCTGTGAATATTGTGATTATTTTGTTTATTTATAATAAGATTGATGCTTCCTATCATTTTATTATATAATTACCAATATTTTATAAAATTAATTGCTTATCATTTTATTTTTACAATTTTTCTAACGCAAATAAAGTCAGTGAATTTGAAATTATAGATATCTATTTTTTGAGGAAATGGTTTAAATAATTATTGTACCTTCCATGAGTGAAAATATCAATATTGTAATAGAAGTGTTACTAATTGAATAGTATTGTTGTATCTATATTAAAAATAGATCTAAGGTAAGTGAAATGAATTTTTAACTTTGTCAATTTTATAAACTCATTTAAATATTTGAAGGTGTAGTCAAAAAAACATTTTAACGAATAAATTTCGTTATATTGCAGTATATGTAATCTTATAATAATTTCTTTTTGGTTATCCATGTTAATTAATATTGTGAAATATAGTATGGCTATAATATAAAAGTAAGGAAATTTTTATTTTCTTTCCTTACTTTTTTACTTTTACTTAATTCTATATATTTCGGTATAAAATATTATGTTCAATAAAGATAATTTTTTTCTCTAAGAGATAATGAATTTTGTTTTCGATAAATTCGTATTTTGTTTTATTTGCCTTCTTATATCCAAGAGATAATAAAATCATTTTTATAATGGTTTCCTTATTTAATGTTAATTTATAATCAATAATTTCATATATTGCATCAAATATTTCTTTTTCACTAACTAAATTTAATGGACGATAAAAATCGGAATTACGATCTACTCTACGGAATTTAACTTTACTATTTGGAATGTAAATAAATTCATCAACTATATCAATTATTCCTTCGTCGGTTAATTCCGCTAATTGTTCTTCGATATTTTCTTTAAAGACAATTCTTATTTCTTCTAACGCTATCGGCGCACATAAGAGGATAAATTGTTTAACCTTATCTTTTATATTAGATATACTAGATAAGCTATAGTAGATTTGTCTAGGATCTTTATAAAGAGGGAATAAATAATCCATTAATAGAATCTTATTCTTTTTAATATCAATTTGAGGAATTAGTTTTGATTGATTAACAATATATTCAACTAATGCATCAAA
>CANQDY010000002.1 GCA_947593895.1 uncultured Bacilli bacterium | reverse complement strand
ACATATTGAAAATATTAAAAAATTTGGTCTTTATGTTGTTGTTGCTGTAAATCATTTTGCTTGTGACTATCAAGAAGAAATTGATTGCTTAATTTCTTGGTGTAATGAACACGCCTATCCGGTTAGTTTTGTTGATGGATTTACTAAAGGTGGTGAAGGATGTATTGATTTAGCTAGACTTGTATTAAATCAATTAGATAAAAACTTAAGTTCATATCATCCTTTATATACCAAAGATGAACCAATTAAATCCAAGATTGAAAGAATCGCCAAAGAGATTTATCGAGCCGATAATGTTGAATATTCTAAAAATGCGCTTGAAAGTATTGAAAGATATCAGAAGATGGGCTATACAAATACTTATGTTTGTATCGCAAAAACTCCTCAATCATTTACGGATAATCCAAAAATTTTAAACGCTCCAGACCATTTTACTTTACATGTTAAAGAGGTTAATTTATCTAGTGGAGCTAATTTTATTGTTGTATTAACAGGAAATATATTAACTATGCCGGGTTTACCAAAAGTTCCTCAAGCTGTAAAGATGGAGGAAGAGTAATGAAACTTCTTTTGGGAAATGACATTCGTGATCAAATTAAAGAAAATATTATTGAAAAAATTAACGTTTTAAGTGAAAAACCCTGTTTGACTGTTTTGGTTAATCAAAATGATAGTTCATCATTAGGCTATGTTAATGCTTTAGAGAAAAACGCATTAAATTTAGGAATTAACTTTAAAAGAATTTTAATTGATCAAGAAAAAAGGTATATCGATACGATAGAAAATTTAAATCAAGATCCTAATTGCCATGCAATTATGGTAACAAGACCTTTAATAAAAGGGTGTAATGAAAAAGAAATTTTATCTCTGATTTCTCCTTTAAAAGATGTTGATGTAATGAATGAAAAATCTTTAGGTAAAATCTTTATTGGCGATGATGATTTAGCACCTGCAACCGCAAAAGCAATAATGCTTATCTTAGATTATTATAATATCGATTTAAAAGGCAAAGATTGCTTAGTGATTGGTCGATCAATATCGGTTGGTAAACCAGTCAGTATGATGTTATTAAATAAACATGCAACAGTTACAATTGCTCATTCAAGGACCACAAATTTATTTGATAAAGTTAAAAATTATGATGTAATTATCTGTGCAGTTGGAAAACCTCATTTTTTAGATAGTAAATTAGCTAAAGAATCTGCAATTATTATTGATGCTGGAATTCATTATCTTGATGATGGAAGAATTGTTGGAGATGTCATTCCTTCCAATAATGTTAATATGATTTCTAAAGTTCCTGGTGGTGTTGGTGCAATTACCACAATGGTATTAATGGAAAATGTTTTAAAACTATATTTTATGCAAAAGGATTAATTATGGAATCAAGTGAATATCAATTAAACTCAATTGTTGAAATGAAGAAACATCATCCTTGTTCAACTCACTGTAAGGAATTTGAAGTAATTCGTTTAGGTGCAGATATTAAAATTAAATGTTTGGGATGTGGTAATATAATTATGTTGCCTAGGAATGATTTTAATAAAAAAGCGAAGAAAGTTATTAAAAAATAAGATATTGAAGTAGTTGCTAGTTTTTGATTAAATAATCAAAAATAATGGCAACTTTTTTCATTTTTGCCCTCTAATTAATAATAAATATAATAGGGTGATAGAAATGGAATTTTTTAGTTGCGAGCAATTAAAAAAATCATTTGATCGAGAAGTAATATTTGAAGATATTTCAATCAGTTTTTCAAGTCATGGAATAACCTCAATTATGGGACCTTCAGGCTGCGGAAAATCAACTCTTATTAATTGTTTGTTGGGATTAGAAAAATGTCAAGGAAACATCAAATTTCAAGGTAAAATAATAAAAAATTTTGATGAATTCAGAAATCGTTATACTGGAATTATTTTTCAAAGTTTTCATCTTCTTGAATACTTAACAGTTAAAGAAAACATTACACTTTTTGATAGTTCAAATAATTTTAATAAAGTTATTAAAATGCTTGATTTGGAAGATAAGTTAAACTATAAAGTATCGCTTTTATCCGGAGGAGAAAAGCAAAGAGTTGCAATTGCAAGAACTTTAATGAAAGATCCCTTAGTTATTTTTTGCGATGAGATTACTGGTTCTCTTGATGAGGGAAACGCCAAAGGTATCATGAGGTATTTAAAGAAAATTTCTAAAGATAAATTAATTATCAATATTAGTCATAATCACTCTTTAGTGAATCAATATTCTGATGAAATAATTAAGTTCAATAATAAAAAAATTCAATATATAGGTAAGCAAATAAATTATATCTCTAATAAAGGTAAAAGACATAGATTATCATTTTTTAAACTAATGGTAAGTGGAAATTATTTTATGAAAAAGTCCTTATTTAAGATTATTCTTTCAAGTTTTTCACTTTCTATTTCTTTAGCATTAATAGGTATTATTGTGAATATGAATATAAGCTTAAATATTTATTTTAACAAGTTTAAATCATCAAGCCTAGATTATAATATCCTAGAATTAGCGATGAAAAGAGAAACAAAAATTGAAAACACTTCGTTCTCTTTAACTAAACAAACTCGTCCATCTCGAGATGATTTAAATAAAATTGAGCATTTAATTTATAAGTGTGATATTGGCTATAATTTTTCTAATTTACTGAATTCTTACACATTATTAACAAATAATAATAAGCAAATTAAAGTTAATTTTTTACCATGTTTAGATTCATCGATAAAAAGTTATAATCAAATAATTACTAATAGAAAAGGGTATGAGTTATTAGAAAATTCAAGTGTTTTATTTCAAGTCAAAAGAAATATTGATTATATTAGTGACACCAATCAAGTGACTACTGATTATCTTGATTTACAAATTCAATTTAATGTAATCAAAATTAATGAAGAGCTTGAATTTATGCAAGAGCCAACTTTTTATTACTCATATTCATTAATGGAAGAATATTTATTTTCTATTCATTTAGATAATTTGTCAAAAAAAATGAATAGAGATATTTCTCTTGGTCAAAGAATTATTTTTTATAATTATGAGAATGATTTTTATGATACAGGATCTATTTACTTATTTTGTAAGGAATTTCAAAATATTGAATCATTAATTGCTTCAATAAATGATTTTAAAATGGTAAGTGATCAGTTTGAATGTTCAAGTAGAAGCTTAAATAAATATAAATTGATAAATAATTTATTTCAAAGTATTCTTAATGCAATTGAAATTTTTTTAATCTTAAGCTTGATTATTTCTATTTTTTTACTTGGTCTTTGCGTTGATTCTTTAATTATCGATGAACAAAAAGAAATAGGAATATATAAGAGTATTGGTATTAAGAAAAAACAAGTAAATTCCATTATTAATTATCAAGTATTTATTTTATTAATAGTTAGTTTTTGCTTGGCTTTAGTAATTAAACTTACTTCTTATTCTTTTATTGAAAAATATTTTTATATGTTGAATTTAACTGACAAAAGTCAAATTTTTTATGAAAATACATTTACTATAATTGGATTGTTTGGACTTGGCTTTTTACTGAGTAACTTTGGTAAATTTCTTGTAAATAAAATATCAATCAGTAAAGTTTTAAAGGAGGAATGATAATGATAAAAATAAAGCATCTAACTAAAAAATATAATGATCAAAAAGTATTAAAAGATATAAATATTGAAATATCATCCCCTTGCTTTATTATTTTTAATGGACCTTCTGGATGTGGGAAATCGACATTACTAAATATTATTTCTTTACTTGATTCTTCTTTTGATGGCAAATATGAATTTATGGGACAAAATGTTAAATCATTAAAACCGAAAGAAAAAGAAAAATTGATTTTCGAGAATATCACATATTTATTTCAAGAACCAAAACTTATTGAAAATGAATCAGTTAAGACTAACTTGGAATTAATTGTTGGTCATCAACTTTCAAAAATTAAGATTAATGAATTATTAAAAGAGTTTTCTTTAAATATCAGCGATCAATCTATTGTTAAAAACTTATCTAAAGGAGAACAAAAAAGAGTTACTTTAATTGGAGCAAAACTTCGTAATACTCCTATTATTATTGGTGATGAAATTACTTCAGGATTAGATGAAGTTAATAAAAGATTTGTTTTGGATTTTCTTAAAAGTACAAGTAAGGATAAGATAGTTATATTAGTTAGTCATGATCTTGATATCATAAATGAATATACAAAAAATACTTTTTACTTAGTTAATCATCAAATAAAACCAATTAATATTAATAACAATAAACGTTTGATTAAAAGTTATGAAAAAACCAATTGTTTATCAGTTAAATATTTATTTAACCATATCAAAAAGCAAATTAAACAAAAGAAATTTAGGACTTTAATATTAATGACTTCGTTAATTGTATGTTTATTTACTATGGGACTATCCTTTTTAATTAGTGATCAGATGAAAAATAATTTAAAAGATTCGTTAACAAGTTTTTATAATACAAATCAAGTTATTATGACAAAGAAGAATGAAAAAAGTAATGCATCTAAACAGATTGTTGATATAAACATGTTCGATGACTTTTTAAATAATTATGGCGATTTAGTCGAAAAAAGTCATGTTTATTATTTGGCTAATTTCAATAATTATTTTTCCGGTGAGAATTATTTAAGTTTAACTTTAAATCAAACTAGATTTAATTTAAATCAATATGGAGTAGAAACAATGAATCAATTTGTTCCGCTTTCTTTGATTAATAGAGAAATATATCCATTAAATAAAAGTTTTTTAGAACAAGACGAAATTTTTATTGGATTATCTAAAGCTAAGATTCAAAATATCTGTTCAATATTAAATCTCAATGGTTATGATGAAGAAACTTTAAGTAAATACTTGTTAAATCATTATATTGAGGGTACTTTTAATATTTGTAATTATGAATGGGAATATTATTTAGAGATAAAAATGAAAATTGTTGGTTTTATTATATATGATAATCCAATCATTATTTCTTCAGATGAATTTTTTAATGAGAGAATAATTGAAGATACAATGCAACTTCCTTATTCGTATTTTTTAAATGAAGTTGATTACTATCCTTGGACTACTAAAAAGATTTGTGCCTTAATAATAGATATGGATAATCTATCGAGTTTTTATGTAAGAATATTTAAAGATAAAAAAATGAATCGTTATTCATTTAATATTTTATCTAAAGAGGAGTATCCGTATTTTAATGAATTAATTTCTTGTTCATTAGTTTATTTTACATACAAAAATGAAAAAGAATTATCATATAGTGAAATAGCAGATATTTGTTCTAGAATTAATAATGTAAATTCTTTTATACCATGTGGTAATGATTCATACAATGTTGATGAATCGTCATTATTAGGTGGTTTTTCAAATCCTTCTTATTTTTCTTTTGATATAAATATCAATGATGAATTTGTAGATTATAATAGTTTTTCTAGTGGGAATCTAGGATCTTATCAATCTAGTTATTTTAGTTTTTCCAATAATGATTTTTATACATTATCACTTCTTGATTGTTCTAAATCAAATTATGTTCGTTTTATTCCTTATCAAAAAAATAAGCAAAAATTGAAAAATGGAGTATATCCACTGAATGAAAAAGAAATACTAATTTCTAGATCACTTGGTGAAAATAAACTTGGTGAATATTTATATTTAACAATGCTAGAAGATGTAATATATACAAATGGGAAATATCAGAATATTTTTTCCACTCAACCTTTTAAAGTTGTTGGAATTGTTGATGAAACGACTAAAGCAATTTATCATGAAAATTATTTTCCTTTGGTTTTATCCAATGTAGTTTTTGATGTTAAAAATAAAGATATTTCAATTGATAAGTGCTTGTTAAATTTTGAAACGATAGAAAAAGCTAATCTAATTGATTTAAATAATAATTTTACCTCTTATTATTTCTTTAATCCTTTAGAAGACTACTTAAAAGAAATTGATGTTGGAATAAATTATTTATCTACTGGGTTACTAATATTTTCTTTAATCACTTTATTATCAAGTTTCTTGATGGTAATTTTGGTTAACTACTTGTTCTTAAAAGAAAGTGAAAGGGAAATAGCAATTTACTTTTTCTTAGGGTATCAGAAAAGGTCAATCTTTTTACAATTTGTAATATTAAGTGGATTGCTTATTTTTTTATCGATGGGAATAACTTTTATTAGCCTTATAATCACATCGTTTATGATTCCGTTTTTAGAATCTAGTTTAAGTAATTTTTATTTAAGTTTCCCACCTTTTTTAATTATTGCGATTGTATCAATTCTAAGTTTCATTACTTCTTGTTTAATATCTTTTAGAAACTTTACTAAACAAGATGTTATTGAACTGATTAAGAAATGAGAATCTTAAAAATAGATAAATAATTATTTTTGTAAAATTGACAGAAATTAAAAATTTGTCATATTATAAGTAAAATATGGAATTATCCATTAATAAAAAGAAAATTTTAGAATATACAATTCTTAATAAACCAAAAATTAAGAATTAAAAAATAATAGTAGCGTAGATTTAAAGAACAAAATAGATAAAACGTATATTTTTGAGTTGTATAGACTTAATACTTTTAAATTTATCTTTTTAGTGGTATTCTTGTAGAGAAAGATATTTAAGAATTCTATTCTTAAATTTGAGGTAAAAAAGTATGTCACTAAAAGCTGGAATTGTCGGATTACCTAATGTTGGTAAATCAACGTTGTTTAACGCAATAACATTTTCACATGTCGAAGCCGCTAATTACCCGTTTGCAACAATTAATCCTAATTCAGGTATTGTTGAAATTAACGATGAAAGAGTTGATCATTTGGTTAAAATTTTTGCTCCTAAAAAAATTGTTAGAAATACTTTTGAATTTATTGATATTGCTGGCCTAGTTAAGGGCGCAAGTAAGGGTGAAGGTCTTGGTAACCAATTCTTAGGTAATATTAGAATGTGCGATGCAATTTGTCATGTTGTTCGTTGCTTTGAAAATAATGATATCATCCATGTTGAAAATTCTATTGATCCACAAAGAGATATTCAAACAATTAATTTAGAATTAATTTTTGCTGATCTTGATACAGTTGTAAAGAGAATTTCTAAAGTTGAAACTAAGGCTCATACTACAAAAGAAAAATTTGCAGTAAGTGAATTTAATTTATTAAGTAAAATTAAAGTTGCTTTGGAAAATGAAGAACCGGCAAGAAATGTAGATTTAACTGATGAAGAGAAAGTTTTAGTGCGCCAATATAATTTGTTAACAATGAAACCTGTTATCTATGTAGCAAATGTTGCTGAAGAAGATTATTTTGATCCAGATAAAAGTCAATATTATCGTGCGGTAAAAGAAGTTGCGATGAAAGAAGGCGCAGAATGTATTGCTATATCTGCTAATATTGAAAGTGAATTAGCAGACTTACCAAAAGAAGAAAAAATAGAGTATTTAAATTCTTTAGGCGCAAGTGCAACAGGATTAGATCGTTTAGTTGCGACAACTTATCGTTTATTAAATCTTGCTACTTTCTTTACTGTTGGTACTGATGAAGTTAGAGCTTGGACTTTTACAAAGGGAATGTTTGCTCCTCAATGTGCAGGATTGATTCATACTGATTTTGAAAAAGGTTTTATTCGTGCCGAAGTATATTCATATGATGACATCATGGAATATCGTAGCGAAAAGGCATTATAGGAGGCAGGAAAAATCCGAAGCGAAGGGAAAAGTTATTTAGTTCAAGATGGCGATTGTCTGCTCATTCGATTTAATGTATAGGTGAAAATATGTATAGGATTGGATTTAGTCGCGATATTCATCGCCTTGAAAAAAATAATCGCCCATTTATTTTAGGCGGTGTAAAAATACCATTTCATTTAGGAAATGTGTCTCATAGTGATGGAGACTGTCTATATCACGCAATTGCTGAGGCTCTTTTAGGTGCATTAGCGCTTGGTGATTTAGGTCATTTTTTTCCTGATAGTGATTCAAAGTATTTGGATTATGATTCGGGATTAATTCTTAAAAAATGTTATGAAATGATTTATAAAAAAGGTTATGTAATCAATAATCTTGATACTGTAGTTGTGTTAGAAAAACCACATTTACAGCCTTATCTAAGTCAAATGCAATCTAATATTTCAAAACTATTAGATACTGATATTATTAATGTTTCAGTAAAAGCTCAGACAAATGAAAAATGTGGAGAAGTTGGAAATAATAATGCGGTTGTTTGTTTTGCAATGGTGCTATTAAGAAAGGAAAATTAAAATGAACGAAAAAATTAGAGTTAGATACGCACCTTCACCAACTGGATATTTACATATTGGTGGTGCCCGTTCAGCATTATTTAATTATTTATTTGCTAAAAAATATCATGGTGATTTAGTATTTCGTGTTGAAGATACTGATATTGAAAGAAATATTGATGGAGGAGAGGAAAGCCAATATAATGATTTAAAATGGTTGGGAATTATTCCAGATGAATCACCTTATGAACCAAATGAAAAATATGCTCCATATCGACAGATGGAACGTCTGGATATTTATCGTAAATATGCTGAACAATTAGTTGCTCAAGGTGATGCATATTATTGCTATTGTACTAGCGAGGAATTAGAAGAAAGAAAAGAATCTCAACTACAAGCGGGAATTAAAGCAACAAAATATGATCGAAAATGTTTAAATTTGACTAAAGAACAAATTGAACGATATAAAAAAGAAGGACGTAAGCCTTGTATCAGAATTCGTTTAAAAGAAAATCATACTATCACTTTTAACGATTTAGTTCGTGGGAAAGTAACTTTTACTTGTGATGATTTAGGTGGGGATTTTGTAATAATGAAATCAAATGGAATACCTACTTATAATTTTGCAGTTGTTGTCGATGATCATTTAATGGATATTACTCATGTATTTAGAGGTGAAGAACATCTTTCTAATACCCCAAAGCAAATTGCAATATATGAGATGTTAAATTGGAAAGCTCCACAATTTGGACATATGACAATTATTGTCAATGAAAATGGTAAAAAATTATCTAAAAGAGACCATAATATTTTACAATTTATGTCTCAATATCGTGAACTAGGTTATTTAAAAGAAGCAATATTTAATTTCATTTTGCTTTTAGGTTGGACCCCAGAAAATAATCAAGAATTTTTTACAATGAAAGAAGCGATTGAAGCTTTTGATCCTAAGAGATTGTCAACTTCACCATCAACTTTTGATCCTAAGGCATTGATTTTTATGAATTCACATTATATTAAGCAATTAAGTGATCAAGACTATTTGGAATTTATTAAGCCACATATGGTCAAAGTAATGGATCTTTCTCACTTAACTGATGAACAAATTCTTCAAATTGCCAACCTTTACAAAGAAGAACTTGGATATGGCGAACAAATTGTTGAACCTTTAAATAATATTATGAATCCTAAAGAAATCACCAATGAAGAGGAACTAAAAATGGTTTCTAGTGAGTTAGCGAAAAAAGTTTACGCTACATTCATAAATGAATTAAATTCATTAAGTGAAATCACTAAGGATAACTTAAAACAAGTATTTAAAAATGTTCAAAATCTTGTTGGTGTAAAAGGTAAAGATCTATATATGCCAATTAGATTGAAACTAACTGGTGTAAGTCACGGAATTGAATTAATTAATATTGTTAATATTTTAGGCAAAGATGAAGTTATTTCTCGACTCTCAAAATGAAAAGGAAAATGGATATGGCATATATCAAACTAAAAAATATTGATAAGGTTTATCGTGCTGGTGAAATTGAAATAAAAGCATTAGATAATGTATCTTTTGAAATTGAAAAAGGTGAGTTAGTTTGTATTTTAGGTCCTTCTGGTGCCGGTAAAACTACTTGCTTAAATATTTTAGGAGGAATGGATGAAGCGACAAATGGACATTTATTTGTTGATGGAGTTGATGTTGTTTCTTTGACAGGAAAAGAACTAATTAGATATCGAAGAAATGATATTGGATTTGTTTTTCAGTTTTATAATTTAGTTCAAAATTTAACTGCATTAGAGAATGTTGAACTTGCTGTTCAACTATGTAAAGACCATCTTGATCCAAAAGAAATAATGGAAAAAGTTGGGTTAAAAGATCGAATGGATAATTTTCCTTCGCAACTTTCTGGTGGTGAACAACAAAGAGTAGCAATTGCTCGAGCAATTGCAAAGAATCCAAAACTTTTATTATGTGATGAACCTACTGGTGCATTAGATTATAAAACAGGTAAGCAAATTTTGGGTTTACTGGAGCAAACTTGCCGAAAAGAAAATATGACAGTAATTATCATCACCCATAATAGTGCGATTAGTAAAATGGCAGACCGAGTTATTAAATTTAAAAATGGTGGTGTTGAAGATATTATTATCAATGAAATGCCAGAAGCCGCTGAAGATATTGAGTGGTAGTTATGAAAAATAAAATTATTGTAAATAGTTTTAGAAATATAAAGAAATCATTGCCTCGTTTTTTCTCATTATTAATAATGAGTATGCTAGGTGTTTTTGTTTTTGCTGGATTACAAGCAACTTCACCAGATATGATTAAAACATTAGATAAATATTTAGATCAAAGCGATACTTATGATATTAAATTAGTATCAACACTAGGATTTTATGATAAGCAAGTTGATCAATTAAAAAATATAAAAGGTGTGAAAAATGTTGAACCGGTATATTCAGTTGACACTAAAGTTACATCACATAAAGATAATGTTATTTTTAATATTACATCATTGACATTAAAATTAAATAAAGTAACTTTATTAAGTGGTAAACTCCCAGAAAGAAATAACGAAATTGTTGTTGAGGAGAATTACTTAAAAATAAATGATTTGAGCTTAAATTCAATTATTTCTTTTTCAAATGATTATCTTGTTAATCAAGATTTTACAATTTGTGGAACAGTTGATAGTTCATTATATTTTAATAATGTTGATACAAAGCAATATCGTGGTAATACTTCTCTAGGATCAGGTAGTATTGACTATTATGCTTTTATAAATAAAAATGCTTTTAAAATGGATTATTATTCTACGATATATTTGACTGTTGAGGATGCAAAAAATAGTATTACTTCAAGTAAAAAATATCTTTCATTACTAGATGATGCAAAAAAAGAAATTGGATCAGTAAAGGAACAAATTGAGGAAGAAATATATCAAGATATAGTGACTAGTCTAAATGAAAAAATTGCTCAAGAAGAAAAAAAAGCTAATGAACAATTTCTTCTATTGGAAAATGAATTTGCAAATCGCAAAGTTCAGATTGATGTCCTTGAATCAAACTATCAAGAATTATTGAAGAGTAATAATGTTAATGAAGATGAAATAGAAACGACAATAACCTTACTTATAGATAGAAAAAACGAGTTAGATAATAAAATTCAAGATTTAGATGAAGAAAATTCAGATTATCAAGAATTAATCAATGAAAAAAATATCGTAGAAAATAAGCTGGTTTTATTTGAAAAACTAAATGATTTAAAAAATCAAGTTATAATTGCAAAGAGTGAATATAACAATCAATTTGATATTTATTCTAAAACTAAAGAGGAAAGTTTAGAATTGATTAAAAGTGAGAAAGAAGAAGTTGCAAAAATAAAAAAAGGGGCGATATATATCTACGATCGTAGTGATTATACTACATATTCTGAGTATATTGATGATTCGAATAGCATTGCTAATTTGTCAAAGATTTTTCCTTTTGTATTTTATTTAGTCGCAGTATTGGTGAGCTTAATCTCAATGAATCGAATGGTTGAGGACGATCGTACTGAAATTGGAACTTTAAAATCGTTAGGATTTTCCAATAAACATATTGTGATTAAATATTTTATGTTTTCATTCTTAGCCACGATAATTGGAGGATTAGTTGGAAGTGGATTAGGTTTAATCATAATACCGACAATGATATTTAATATTTACAAAATTTTATTTGAAGTACCTTCTTTTCAAATTGGATTAAATCTCGGTCCAACTATTATTGGTCTAGTTCTATCACTTATTTGTGTATGTGGTACTTCAATTTTGACTTCAGCGGTGGTTTTAAGAGAAAAACCTAGCCAATTGATGCGACCAAAAGCACCAAAAAAAGGAAAGAGAATAATTTTTGAAAAAATTAAATTATGGAATAAGATTAGTTTTTCAAATAAGGTAACTATACGAAATATTTTCCGTTATAAAAAAAGGGTATTAGTTACTATTTTTGGAATTGCAGGTTGTTGCGCATTAATGTTATGTGGATTTGGTATTAAAGATTCAATTTCAAATATTCCCGAGTATCAATATGGAAGAGTATTTCAATTTGATGGAATGGTCTATGTAAATAATTTAAATGAAAATGAAATTAATAATATATTTAATCGAAAAGAAATAAAAAGTATCACTCAAATTGATAGTATCAAAGCTAATGTTAATTCAATTGCGGTGAATTTGTTTGTTTGTGACAATGATGAGGAACTTGCAAATGTCGTTTCTCTTAATGATGTAAAAACTAAGGAAAAATTGACATTAAGAGATGATGAAGTAATAATTAACGATAAACTGGCTAGCTTAAATAAAGTTGGGTTAGGTGATTTAATTAACATTGTCGATATTAATAATGTTTCATATCAATATGTAATATCTGGAGTATGCGAAAATTATATAGATCATTATATTTTTATTAATCGAAATACATTTGAAAAAACTAATCAATTTTTTACGCCAAATGTTGTTTTCTTTAACATTGATGATTCAGTATCATTTATTCGTGATGACTTAATAACTGACTTATTGAATAATGAAGGAATTCTATCTGTTTCCTTTGTCGATACATTAATATCTAAAGTTGATGATATGTTAGGATCATTAAATAAAGTTGTATTAATATTGATTGTTTTAGCAATGTTTTTATCGTTTGTTGTTTTGTATAACTTATCAAATATCAATATTAATGAACGTAAAAGAGAAATAGCTACCTTAAAGGTTTTAGGTTTCTATAATAAAGAAGTAGATAATTATATTACTAAAGAAAACATTATTTTAACAATCGTAGGTATTGCTGTTGGATTGATTGTGGGTTATTTATTAACAAATATTGTTGTTGCGACAATTGAAATTGAAAGAGCAAGATTTATAAAGAATATATTTTTCACCAGTTATTTATTTGCAAGTTTAATTTCAATGTTATTTACTTTAATTGTTAATCTAGTTACTCATTTTACTCTTAAGAGGATTGATATGATTGAAAGCTTAAAAAGTATTGAATAGGTGGGTGTATTTATGGAAAAAAAGGATGTAGGGAATTTTTTTCTCCATTCATTAAATGGAATGGCTTATGGACTATTTGCAACATTAATTATTTCTACAATTATTGCAACAATAGCGACATTGTTTTCTAATGTAAAGGTTGTTAATGAGGTGTTAGTTGATGTATCAAATTGTTTGAAGTGTATTACAGGAGCAGGAATTGGTATTGGCGTTTGTTTGATGCTTAAAGTTGATGCATTAAAAACAATTGTAATAGCAGGTGTTGGTCAATTAGCAAGCTATTTTTCGATGAATATTAGTAAGAATGGAGTCAGTGTTGCAAATGGATTTAAAATCGGAGATCCATTAACAATATATATTGTTGTTATTTTTATTACATTATTAATTAAACTGGTTTTTCGTAAGAAAACTCCAGTTGATATATTAATAATTCCTTTGTTTGGTGTATTAATAGGACTTGGAATTATTCTTTTAATTCGTTATCCATTAATTTATGTAACATATGGATTACAATTTGTTATTAATAACGCAACGACATATCAACCATTTTTAATGGGTATAGTTATCAGTGCTTTGATGGGAATGGCACTAACTGCGCCAATATCAAGCGCCGCTATATGTGCAATTGTATTTACCGGTGAAGGTGCCGGCCTTGAAATTGCTTCTGGTGCAGCATTAATTGGATGCTGTTGTCAAATGGTTGGTTTTGCAATACAGGCTATTCCTGATAATAAAATTGGAATGGTTCTATCTATTGGACTTGGAACTAGTATGCTTGAATTTAAAAATATCTTAAAAAAACCGGTAATTTGGTTACCAACAATTATTGCTTCAATGATTCTAGGCCCAATTTCTACTTGTTTATTAAAGGTCAAATGCATGGGCTCAAGTGCTGGTATGGGAACAGCGGGTTTAGTTGGACAAATCGGCACTATTTCATCAATGGGCAATAATGTAAATACATATTTAATAATTATATTCTTTGAAATATTAGCTCCTATTGTTTTAGTATTTTTAATTAATTTTATATTTAAAAAATTAAATATCATCAAAAAGGGCGATCTTACAGTATAATATAAGCAAGAGGGATAGTGTATGGAAATTAAAGAAGCAATTTATAAAAGAAGAAGTATTAGAAAATTTAAAGAACAAAAAATCGATGAAAAAATAATTGAAGAGTTACTACATTTAGCCATGGCTGCTCCTAGTGCGGTTAATGCCAGACCATGGGAATTTTATGTAATTGAAAATCCCAGTGTTCTTAATCAGTTTTATTTAACTTTTCAATCAATGCATTATCATGCTCCTCTAGCCATTGTTGTATGCGCTAATGAGTTAAATATGTATCATAAAGCTAAGAATTATTGGATTCAAGATTGCAGTGCGGCCATAGAGAACATTCTATTAGGTGCATTAAGTTTTTCTTTAGGTAGCGTTTGGTGTGGAATAACCCCTCAAGCAGATAAAGTTGCGCAAGTGAAAAAAATTCTATCTTTAGGGGATAATATTATTCCATTGGGATTGGTTTATTTAGGATATCCAGATGAAGAAAAAGAACCTCGAGATCAGTATGATGAAAGCAAGGTCTGTTATATTAAATAATTTTAATTTGTTTAATTAATTGAGTAATACTATTTTTGCTAAGTAAGATTTTAATTTGATTGTATGTAGTAAAAGTAGTATTTTTAAGATGTAAATAAAGATGATTAATTATTCGGTCATTAAATGACTCTTCAATGTTATAACTACAATTTGTTTTAGTGTAGTTTTCGTATAAAATAGTTATTAAATTTCTTCTGATGACATTAATTAAACTATCTTCTAACCAATAGTGATAAATGCAATTATTCTTTTCTAATTTTTTAAATTTAAGATAAATTTCAATTCCATCCTCGTCACCATGATATAAATCAACAAAAGCATAATCATATCCTTGATTGTGTTTTTTTTCAAATTCAAATGCATCTTGATTTATGATATTTATTTTTTCTTTATTTGAAAATTGAGGTAAAATATATTTTTGAAATAGACGGATTATTTTTAGATCTTTTTCAACTATGGTTATCATTTTGACATTATCTTTTAAACTAATCATAAATGGGTAATAGCCTAAACCAAGTCCATAGACTAAAATATTTCCTTTTACTTCGTTTATTGATTTCTTCATTGTTTCTATCTCATTTGGAATAATGCTCATCCAAATTACATTATTTTTTGATACCACGGGAAAAAGAAATTTTGTTTTAAAGTAACCAAGTGAATATTCTTCTTTAAAATAGTTTTCTTCATCAACTTTAACATCGAATAAAGGAAAACTTTCATAAGGTAAATAGCAATCGTTATCTAATTTAATATCATTTAATTTTTGATTATGAAAATGAATAGTTTGTAAATAAGGATTGTTCTGATATTGTTGATTATCCAGGCAATTAATACCTTGAAAACAAAAATCTTTTAATTCATTATAAGAGTTATCATCCAAAGTATCGATGCCCAAATGATTTAGAAATAATTGAAAATATGCACATTTTTCAGAACAATGATTTATGTTTTTAATTGATTCGAGATCATTCTTTTTTATAGAACGAGCTAGATTATAGAAAAAATAATTATACATGTTTGAAATAGTATAGTTAATCTCATTTGTCTTAAATAGTTTTTTTAGTTGATTTTCATCATTTGCATTAAGTTTAATTTCCATATTTTTACCTGAATTTATTTTACTATGTATGTTATTTGATTTAAATTACAAGATTATAAAATAATTATTTTTGCCCAAATAAAAGTAAAAATGATAGAAACCGTTTTCATGTTTTTGATAAACGCTTTCATATTTTATTTACATCTTTAATGACATAACATATAGGTGCGAAAGCGTTATAAGGAGGCTGAAGCAAAATGAATAAATACGTTGTAAGTGGAAGAATTAATTCAAAATATATACCAGAAAAAAAATTTGATTCAAATGATCAAGCAATCAATTACATTGATCAATTATGTTATCAACATAATCTTCAAGTTGAGGAAATTATCAATGATATGTATCAAGATACATATGTAGTTGATTACTACAATCAATTTAGTATTAAACAATTAATGGCTTAGTTATAATTGAATTAATTCAAACAAAAATAGCTGTAAGAAATAGAATAAAAGTAAAAATTCTACAAAACTATTTCTTATAGCTTTTTATTATGAAAAAAATAATTACTTTATTATATTATTAATACTTATTACTTGATTGTAATTAAATTAATTACATTTATTTATGAATAGACATCTTTACATTGATATTTTTCTTAAGTTCTTTCGCCTTTGTAACTTTTTACTATCTATTAAGTACTATTTTTGTGATGATATTTTAAAATACAATTTCTAGTCAATAAAAATATGTATAATTAAGTTTTAATAATTTGTTTTGGTTTTATATTTATTGTATTATTATTTATAACATAAATAAAATATAAAATATATGAGAGAGGGAAAGAAATGAAAATACAAATTGGACTAAAACTTATTGGTTTACTTTTAATTTCAGTTTCTCTTTGTGATTGTTCAAATAAAACGAATACAACTGAAACAAAAAAAGAAGTAGTGGTAATGAATGTTGATGATACATATAACTCAACATCTCTTGTTGATGTGATTAGTAGGGTAAAACCTAGCGTAGTTGATGTGTATGCTTATGGAAATAATTTTATTAGTGCGGGATCTGGTGTAATTGTAGCTAAATCTGAGACAAATTATTATGTTGTAACTAATCACCATGTTATTGAAAACGCTAAAACTTTTGGCATTTCAGTTTATTTTGATGAAACAAATAATTCTAATTATTCAGCAACATTAATTGGTACTTCATTAAAAAATGATGTTGCTATTTTAAATTTTACTTGTGATAAGGAAATTTCATGTGCGAGTTTTATTAATGATTCAACTAATGTTAAAGTAGGACAAGAAGTTATTGCAATTGGTAATCCATTAGGAATACTAGGCGGATCAGTTACTCATGGAATAATTTCCGCAACCCAAAGAGAAGTTTATTTAAACGATATTGGCTATATGGAATTATTTCAAACTGATGCTGCGATTAATTCGGGAAACTCAGGTGGTGCGCTTTTTACAAATCAAGGGATTTTAATTGGAATTGTAAATTCTGGATATAGTGATTATGAAGGGTTAAATTTTGCTATTCCGGGAAATACAGTAAAAAAATGTGTTGAATCAATTATAAATACATATTCTAACGTTAACAATTTAGGTTATGTTGAAGGTGAAAATAACTTAGGAATGAGTTTTAGTCAGTCAGCCGTATTTACTGATAGTAGTTTAAATTCACAAGTCGATGTTGTATATGTAAAGGAAAATAAGGTTAATTCTGATGCAGAAAAAGCAAATGTGTTAAGCTATGCTAATTTTTTAGCAAATAAATCTGATTCATTTTATCGAGTCAAAAAAATCAATGGAGTTGAGATAGATTCCTATCAAACTGCGGAAAAAATTATATATGATTTAAAGTCATTAGATACTATTAGTTTTGTGTTTGAGGGAATTTCAAGAATTACAACCGGTGGTTTTTTTCAACAAAGTTATTTTTATTTGACTGGCAATGAAATTAATATTGACATAAGTTTAACTCAATATGTCTATAGTATCTAGAAAGGACAATTATGATTGAATTAAGAAATGACTATAGTTATATTGCTCATCCTAAAATCTTAGAACGATTATTGTATTTATCTAATGAGATTAATAATGGATACGGATTAGATAAGCATTGCTTTGAAGCAAAAAGAAAAATTTTATCTTTATTGGACTCTTCTAATAGCGACGTTCACTTTTTAACCGGTGGAACAATTACTAATAAAGTTTTTATTGGTCATGTTTTAAAAACATTCGAAGCAGTAATTGCTGTGGATACTGGACATATTAATGTTCATGAAACAGGTGCAATCGAACAAACTGGACATAAAGTTTTAACAGTAAAAAATCATTTAGCAAAGATTCGTACTGAAGATATTTTGGAAATACTAAAAATGCATAAAGATGAACATATGGTCAAGCCAAAGATGGTATATATTTCTAATCCTACAGAATATGGAACAATTTATTCTAAAAAAGAATTGGAAGATATTTTTTTAGTTTGTAAAAAAGAAAATCTATTTTTATTTATTGATGGTGCTAGACTTGGTTCTGCTTTAACAAGTAAAGATAATGATTTGACATTAAAAGATTTTGCTAGATTATCTGATGCGTTTTATATTGGTGGTACAAAAAATGGTGCGCTTCTTGGAGAAGCATTAGTAATTAATAATCCATTACTAAATAAAGAGTTTCGTTATTCAATGAAAAATTTAGGTGGAATGTATGCGAAGAGTTTTGTAACCGGAATTCAATTTGAGGTTTTATTTAAAGATAATTTGTTTTTTGAAATTGCCAAAAAAGAAAATGATATAGCATATTATCTTACTAAGAAATTAAAAGAAAATCATGTTAATATGTATATTGAGTCAAATACCAATCAAGTTTTTGCTTTGTTTAGTAAAGATGAGGAAAAAATAATTAAGAAAGAAGTTAACTGTGAAAGTTTTGGCTATTATAATAATCAAGCGATAATTCGTTTTGTTACTAATTATTTAACATCAAAAGATGATATTGATAAATTGATTAAAATAATTGAAAAGATAAGAAAATAAAAAATATGAAAAATGTTAAAGAAAATCAAATCGGATATAATAAGACATTTAGGAAAAATAAATGGTTCTTTTCCTTTGGAGCAGTAGGCCATGATATGGTTTATTCTTTAGTTGTTTCATATTTATTGACATATATTCAGTTTGGATTTAGATTAAGTGTTCAACAATATTTTATTATTTCTTTATTTATTGGGGTTTTAGGAAGAATTTGGGATGCAATAACTGATCCAATAATGGGTTTAATTATTCAAAAGTGCCATTTTAAGTTAGGTAAATATCGTCCATGGATTTTTATTGGTGCAATACTGACGGGAATGTTAACTGTATTTTTATTTAATACAAATTTAGAGGGATGGTCGTTTGTTGCATATATCATTGTGATGAATTTATTATGGGAAACAGCTTATACAATTAATGATATTAGTTATTGGGCCTTACTTCCTTCACTTTCAAGTGAAACTAAAGATCGTAATTTAGTTTCAACATTAACCTTATTTTTTGCTGGTGTCGGTGGAGGCTTGATTCAAGGATTAATTACCATTTTTCAAACAGGAAATATTCTAGAATCGTATTCTATTCTTAGTGTTGTTTCTGCTGTGGCAATTATTTTTACTCAAGGATTAACGGCCTTTTTGGTTAAAGAAAGACCGACTGTTGATATAAGTAGTAGAACGACAGTAAATTTCAAAACAATGATAAAAACTATTTTTAGTAATAAACAATTGTTGTATTCAGCATTAGCTATGGGTTTATATGTAATTGGTAATGGTTTATTTGTATCACTACTATATAATATTTACTACATTGAAATTGGATACAATGGTGATATTGTTATTGTTTTAGTAGGATTTGCTATTTTTTCAACCCTCTGTCAATTTATTTTCCCAAGTTTATCTAAAGTGATGACAAGAAATAAAATTTTAACCTTAGCAGTTATTTGTTCAGTTATTGGATATAGTTTGTTCTTACTTCTTGGTTGGGTAAATTTTTTACCATTTAACTTATTCACAGTTAGTATATCTGGATTATTTATATACTCAGGAAATAGTCTTATATATTTAATTTCGGTAATTCAAATTACTAATTGTGTTGAATATAATGAGTATATAACTGGAGAAAGAGATGAGGCAATTATCTCAACAGTAAGACCATTTGTTGTCAAATTTTCTACTGCGATAAAATATGGCTTAACAAGCTTAATTTTAATTATTTCTGGAGTGTTTACATTGAGTCAAAACATTTCGATGATTGAAGTTCAAAAGTCTTATTTTAATAAAATCAGTGATTATAAATCTATGTCGAAATTTGAAATACAACAATATTATCTAAGTAAAATCAAAGAGTATTCAATAGAGTTGAGTTCAATAGATGATGAAGAGATGTTCGACCAACGTATCAAAGAAATTGATCTTCTTTTAGTAGAAGATGATATTTTATCAAATTATAAACTTGAAGCAGAGTATATAATTACTTGTTCAAAGATGTATCTTATTGAAAATAATAAAAATATTGGTCAGATAATAGATGTGGACATAGATAAATTAGAACCCACAAAAAATTATTCATTATCGATTATTGGTTCACATATAAATGAAAATGGAGATAAGATTCGTTACAATATTGGTAATGTATGCTTTAAAGATGTTTCAACATTGAAAGAAAGAATTAGTTTAAGAGTACTATCTACAGTATTTCCAATAATTTGTCTTATCGGTAATTGGGTGGTACAAGTTAAATTTTATATTATCGATGAAAAATATTATGATAGGATTATTAAGGAATTAAAAAATCGTAATAACTTAAATTTAGTAGATGAAAGTAAAGAAGGGAATTAAATAACATGAAAAAACAATTGTTAAAAAAATATGCCGAACTATTAGTTAAGATTGGAGTCAATCTTCAAAAGGGACAAGAGTTAACTGTTTATGCAAGCATTGATCAAAAACCATTAGTTCTTGAAATTGTTAAATGGGGATATAAAGTAGGAGCAAAGAAAGTTATAGTAGAATGGGATTGCCAGGAATTAAGTAAATTACATTATAAATATCGTTCTATCAAGACTTTATCAAAAATGGAAAAATGGGAAGTTGAAAAACTAAAGCATCGGGTAGAAGTTTTACCTGCCAGACTTTATATTGTTAGTGATGATCCAAATGGAATGAAGGGAATCAATCAAAAGAAAGTATCGTTATCAAGAAAAGCAATATATTCAGTTACTAAACCATATATTGATCAAATTGAAAATAAGGAACAGTGGTGTATTGCCGGTGCATCTAGTGAAAAGTGGGCTAAAAAAGTATTTCCTGATTTAAGTTCAAAAAAAGCAAAAGAAGCTTTGTGGGATGCAATTTTTAAAACATCAAGAGTTTATGGTGATCCAATTGATAATTGGAAAAAACATAATGAAAATTTAATGAAAAAATGCAAATACTTGAATTCGTTAAAATTGAAAGAACTACATTATACATCAAGTAATGGAACAGATTTTACTGTTGGACTTATTCCTGAGGCCAGATTTATTGGTGGATGTGAAAGAACCATATCTTCAAAAGTTATTTTTAATCCAAATATTCCTTCTGAAGAAATTTTTACTTCACCCAAAAAAGGACTTGCTGAAGGCGTTGTAGTTTCTGCAAAACCATTATCTTATCAAGGTGAGTTAATTGAAAATTTTTCATTGAAATTCCACAAAGGAAAGGTCGTTGAAGTTCATGCAGAAAAAAATGAAGATTTATTAAAAGAAATGATTAATATGGATGAAAGTTCTTCATACTTAGGAGAAGTTGCTTTAATCGCTTATGATTCACCAATTAATAATACTGGTATTTTATTTTATGAAACATTGTATGATGAAAATGCTTCATGCCATCTTGCATTAGGAATGGGATTTACTAATGTAATTGATAATTATGAAAAATACTCTAAAGAAGAACTAAATAATCTTGGTATAAATGATTCGATTATTCATACTGATTTTATGATAGGAAGTAAAGATCTTTCAATTGTTGGCATTACAGAAAATAAAGAAAAAATACAAATATTCAAAGATGGTAACTGGGCATTTTAATAAACTATTCTATTCTAAATTTGCATATGTCCAAATGAGGTAATTTAAAAGAGTAAATAAAAATGAAAAGAATAAAAAGAATTATTTTGACTATAACAGCGTATATACTTTTTATCGGATATATTATTGCATCAATATTTTTGATAAAAGATGTTTTTACTGAACTAGATAATAAGATTTATGACATTATCAGTTGGTCAATTATTGGATTAACAATATTTATTATAGTTTATTCAATATTTATAAAAATCATGACTTTTTATATGAAAATTAGAATGATCAGAAAAAATCAATTTAATGTAAACAGTGATTTTTTATCTGATTTTAGTCATTTGCAAAATAAAATAAAAATGAAAACTATTTATATATTTTCGTTTTTGTCATTTGCTTTAATCATGGAACTTCTTTTTCCTTTAGCTATCGGTTATTTGACCAAAAATCCATATTCATTAATTGCCAGTGCAATACTTGGAAGTTATTTGCAAAATACTTTGATATTCAAAAAGAATAAACTCTTGTACTTGAAAAAAAAGGAATTTAAGAGATATTATGATCTTTTAAATGAAGTAAAAAAAGAATTAAGCATCAAAAAAGAAATCTATCTTATTGCAACTGAGGGAATAAATTCATATTTTTATTTTTCTAATGGAGTTTTTAATATTTCCTTTGGAATTGATTTATTGTATATCCTTAATGATGAGGAAATTAAAGCTTTTTTCTTTCACTTATGTACTCCCTTGAGTAATAAAAAATTTCAGACATTTTATTTTTATTCTGAATTATATCAAGTTGCAAATTTTATATCTAATCGAGGACTTTTCCCACTAGAATCAAGAATTAGTAATGAATATTTTGAAACTCTTATAATATTTATGAATTACTTAAAAAGCGAGAATGAATCTGAACCTTATGAAATGAGTAAAGCATATAATCACTATTCAGCTTTTTTAGCGGCAAAATATAAAAAGCAATTATATAAAAATATCAGTGACTTTATGGTTCCAGTTGATTATCTAAAAATAGATAATTCTAACTACTATCAATCGCTTATTTTAATAAAAAAGAATCTTATTGAAAATAATCAATGGATTTTAAATATCGGAAAAAAAGCAATAAATTTTAAATCAGAAGAAGAGATTACTTTTGCGGAAATAGTCAAACGCTATGGAAATGAGGAATTTAAATATTCTTTAGATATTAATGATAATGACGAATTAAGAAAAATTAGTAAGATGCTTCCACTTGGAAACCAGATTAGTGTTGGAAATTATATGATAAAAAATTTTCAGGCAATTACATCGGCAAGAGAATTAATTGAAACAGAAAAAAATATTGAAGATTTATCTTTTGCTGACAAATTAGAAATTGCTTTAGCCTACTATACTTTAAAGGATTTTGATAAAGCCTTAAATTTATCACTAAAATTATTTGAAGAAAATAATAATTCTGATGTATTGAATGTGTTAATAGGTAATATTTATATAAAGGGTTATAACTCTTATGAATGTGAAAATTATTTAAACCGTTACTTCTTCAAGGATGAATTTAAAATTAATGCGATTATGCTTCTTTCTAATTTTTATAGTCAAATGGGTGATGAAGAAAAAAATAATGCTTTAGTTGATAGATATTATGAAATGCGAAGACTAATTACTCAAAACAAAATCGATAAAGAGAGCGTAATTTATGATAAAAACGATATTCATGAAATTAATACAAACAATCAAGTTTATCAAGAAATTATCAATTATATTAAATTACAAACAAATGTTCAGACGTTAATGATGTTTGAAAAATTTAATTTTAATAGCTATAAGTTAGTGGTTATAGTTTTAGGAAATGTTAGATCAAAGGAATTTCAAAAACAATTAGAAAATATTAGAGAATATTTGCAAAATAGAATTGACGTTAATGCTTTTGCTCTATCATTTAGTAGCAAAAATAAAATGATAAAAAATATCTATAAAGATTATATTATCTATGAAAAAAATTAAGAAAGAATCTTTTTATCGTAGAAAAAAAGTGGTTAATAATAGAAACTAATCTTTTGAAAAAGGTGGTTACCTTTCCAATAAAAGAAGAATCATCTTTTTTATTATCTTTTTCTATAGTCAAGAAAACCTTGATGTATTCTTTATTATAATCTTGATTATAGCAGGCAATTGTAATTTGATATTCTCCTGGATTTTGATAGTTTAAGATATATGTGTTTTCGCAATATTCTACAATTTGATATTTTTTCTGTTTAATTTTGTTTTCTGAAACTAATATATTAATCATTTCTTCTGCAGATAAATATTTATTAGTTGATTTTAAATTTAGATTTACTTCATTAATAAAGAAAACGGGATTAGATAAAGGATCTACTACTACTTCTACAATTTGATTTGAAACATTATTGTTTGAATCTGTTGCTTTAATTGTAAATTGATAATTGCCGGTTTTTGAAATATTATTTGAGTATGTATCTTCAATAATTTCGGTTTTAATAAGTTCTACATTATCACTTATCTTGAAGTATTTATCTACAATATCCTGACTATTTTGATATTGGTAAGGATAAACAATTAATTTTGATTTTCCCTCAATTATAGGAGGAATATCATCATAAACTTCAATAATTATATCTTGTTTAGAGGTATTTCCACTTAAATCTGTTGCGGATAAAATTGTTTTTTGTTTGCCAAGACTATGAAAAATAAAATAATTATAAGGAGAGTCTAAATGTAGATTTTGATCGATATTATCTTTAATTTGGACATAATTATCTAGATAAATGATATTATTTATTTCGCTACATTCTGATAGTGGAATTCTAATGATATTACTAGTTTTCCCACTTATTATTGGAGGAGTTAAATCTTTCAAGGTTAATATTAAATGAAGGATTGATTTTTCATTAATTGAGTTTTCAGCAAAAAGGTCAACATAATATGTTCCAATTTGATGGTTGTTTATAGCATCTTGATAGCCTGAATCTATAATTTTAAAATCAATTTGTTTTTGATCTGTGTAATCATAGGATTTAATTTGAGAAGTGATTTCTTGTAGAGATAGAGGTTTTTCAATGTCACTTTCTAATTTAAAATAGTCATCATGATAATATATTTTTGATGAATTTATATAATCACCGACAGAATGGTTTTTGAACTGATAATATTTATAGTACTCATCACAAGATGAATAATAATCATTCATCATAAATCTTAGAAGTTTCAAATGGGTTTTAGAATTGACTTTTATATAGAAATAATTTTCAAAATCTGATCCATTTAGAATAAAAATGTTACGAGGAAGAGTAGTAATGTTGTATTGAATATAAATTTGGTTATGATAAATAGAATAGTCGTAGTATAATGATTTATCTTTTATAAGTTCATCAATTGAATGATACTTGCTATTTTTATTAAAAATATTATCATTTTGGTTTATATCAGAAAGAACGCAACTAATTTCAATTTCATCGATATTTATTTGATTCAAGTCTTGTTCAAACTCTAAAGTAATGGTTAGATGATTACTTTCTGGTTTGTTAAGAATTAGTGATTGATTTAAGGCAAAACAATTTGTGTTCAATTCATAAATTGAGTTCCCTAAAAAATAGTTCTCAATATTATTTTGATAATCACACATTCTAAAAGTGGAAATGATACGATTTTGGTTATTTAATGTCATATTTTTATTTTGGCTTCTCTCTAGCAATATGGAATTATTGAAAATTAAAAGCAAAGAAAATATTTTCCATTTCATAATTGATCCTCTCTAATATTTATTTGCAAATAAATTAAAATTTCAAAAATATTTATAAATTATCTTTATCATAGATAATTAATTCTATAAAAAATGGAATAAATTGCGATTAATGTTTGCATATATAAAATCAAAATTTGATTTAGCAAATTAGTTTTGTCTTTTATTTTTTACCTAATAAGAATAAAATTAACCTATAAAATTAATATTTGTATTAATTTTTAAATAATAAAAAGTTATAATGAAAAGGAACCATTAATAGGAGGCCAAATTATGGAAGAATTTAAAACGGTTAGAGAATTATATGAATCATATAACTATGGTGATTACTTAGTCCTGGATTTGATTGATGAAATTGAACTTGAGGGCTGGATTAAAACTAACCGTGATAACGGTTCTATTGGGTTTATTGAATTTAATGATGGAACATATTTTAAAAATCTTCAGTTGGTTTATGATAAATCACTTTCTAACTATGAGGAAGTTTCTCATTTATTAACAGGATGCTCAATTGATGTAAAAGGGAAATTTGTTTTGACTGAAAACGGAAAGCAACCTTTTGAAGTTCAAGTTAAATCAATTGAAATTGAAGGTAATGTTGATCCGTCATATCCTTTACAAAAGAAAAGACATAGTTTTGAATATTTAAGAGATCTTGCTTATTTAAGACCAAGAACAAATACATTTAATGCGGTATTTAGATTAAGAAGCGTTCTTTCAATGGCTATACATGAATTTTTTCAAGATCAAGGATTTGTTTATGTTCATACACCAATATTAACGGGAATTTCCTGTGAGGGCGATAATATGTTTCATTGTGTAACTAATGATAAAGATCCAAATAGTTATTTTGGTAAAACTACTTTGTTATCGGGTTCTGGTCAAATTCATGTTGAAGCATTTGCAATGGCTTTCAGAGATGTATATACTTTTGGTCCGACATTTAGAAGTGAAAAATCAAATACTAAAACTCATGCTTCTGAATTTTGGATGATTGAACCTGAAATTGCTTTCGCGGATTTAGAAGATGATATGCAATTAATTGAAGATTGCTTAATTTATTGCATTAAATATTGTTTTGAAAATGCTCCAGAAGAAATGAACTTCTTTGATAAATTTATTGATTCAACTTTGAAGAGCAGATTGAACCATGTAATTAATACTCCTTTTAGAAGAATGGAATACACTGAAGCAATTGAAATTTTACAAAATGCAGTTAAAGAAGGACACCATTTTGAAAATAAAAACATTTATTGGGGATTAGACTTACAAAGTGAACATGAAAGATATATCACTGAAGAATTTGTAAAAGGTCCGGTATTTTTAATAAATTATCCTAAAGAAATTAAATCATTTTATATGCGTGAAAATGATGATGGAAAGACTGTTGCTGCATGCGACTTATTAGTTCCGGGAATCGGAGAATTAGTAGGTGGATCGCAAAGAGAAGAGCGTTATGAAGTACTTAAGCAAAAAATGATTGACGCAAAAATGAAAATGGAAGATTATCAATGGTATCTGGATTTAAGAAGATATGGTGGATGTAAGCATGCTGGATTTGGAATTGGATTTGAAAGGTTATTAATGTATTTGAGTGGTATGGAAAATATTCGTGATGTTGAACCTTTCCCTAGAACTTATGGTAAAATCGATTATTAATTGTAGGAGAGTTTAATGGCAGAGGAATTAAAAGAGTTTTCTGAAGAAGAAGAGTTAAAAAGAAAAATTCGTCAAAAGAAAAGAGTACGTGGATGCTTAATTGTTGCTAACGCAATTTTATTATGCTATTTTGCTTATTTACTTGGTGATACAGTTGCTAAGAAGATTATTGAAAAGAAACAAGTAATCAATAGTGAAATTATTCAACTAAATGGAAAATCTAGTGGAAAATCTAAACAGATTTATGAAAAATATATTTCTTCTAGCCTCGATGTAAATGATATTGCTTTATATGGAAAATATTTATTAACATCTTCTTCAAGAGTTCAATTTGATGATTTAAATTATGAGAATGATGTGTGGTTAATCAATTTATTATCTAATCCTTTTGTAATTGAAAACAATTTAAGAAAAAATTTAGGAGATAAGATTGACCAACAAATTGATCTTTTTGATTTAGAAGTTGGCGATTATATGATGTGTAAATCATTTAGAACATCAGATAGTAAAGGAATTTGTTATCATTATACTGGCGAAGAATTATTAGAAGAAACAATTTACTCATTTCCAGATGAAAATAATCATCGAAAGAAGATTAGTGTCAAAGGAAAAAGTTCATCACCGGCAATTGTAATTTCAGTTGAGGCAATTAATTTACTACCTAAGAATCATTATGATTTTGTCGTAATTGGAAAAGAAGAAAAATTTGATATTTTCAAGAATACTAAGTTTCAAGTAAAATATGTTGATACTTTAAAAGAAGCTTACACAATTAATGCAAGTTATGCAATTAATGTATTAAATAGTGGAGGTATTTATACATCAAATTATATTTCTAAAGAAACATTAAAGCCAAAATTAATTGAATCGACATCAATTTATAATAATCTAGATGAGGATAATGCCATTAGAGAATTGGGTGGCTATGTATTTAATGCCGGTTATGGTGTTAAAGAAAGTGAAACTAATAAAGAAATATCCAATGCTTCTTTGGATATTAAAAGCTTAAATAATGAATTAAGAAGTGGTAAATATACTTTATGTGTAAATGAAGACACCACTTTAAGTGAAATTGTTGATATTATCAAATAGGAGAATAATTAAATGGCAAAAATTATGATTGTAGGTGGAGCGGGATATATTGGCTCAATTAATGTAAGATATTTTTTAAATCATGGATATGATGTTGTTGTTGTCGATAATCTTAATACTGGACATCGTTCTAGTGTTGATAGTCGAGCAAAATTTTATCAAGTGGACATTAGAAATAAAAATGAAATCGCAAAGATTTTAAAAGAAGAGAAAATTGATGCAGTTGTTCATTTCGCAGCACTATCATTAGTTGGTGTAAGTATGAAAGATCCTTTAGCTTATTTTGATAATAATGTCTATGGAATGATTACTCTTCTTGAAGCAATGCAAGAATCTGGAGTAAATAAAATTGTCTTTTCTTCTAGTGCTGCAACATATGGAGAACAAGAAAAAATG
>CANQDY010000001.1 GCA_947593895.1 uncultured Bacilli bacterium | reverse complement strand
AGAAACACCAAAAGTTACATTCTGATGAAAAGAATTTTTAAAGAAGATTCATTTTTTGGAAAAAGTGAATCCTTGATTAGAAAATTATACGAAAAAGCAGGAATTAGATTTTTATTTTGGGGAGCGATGAATACTTTATTTACATATTTATTGACCCAATTGATCATGTATGCAATATTTGTACCATGTAAACTTAACCCAACTCCGCTTTTTGCAAATGCAAATGAAGCAATTTTAAAGGAAATCGGTAATAAATTTACTCTTCCTTACATAATTGCGTTTGTAATTAGTATTCCAGTTTCATATACAACAAATGCTTTATTTGCATTTAGACAAGAATGGAAGTTAGTAAGATTAGCTCGTTATCCATTAAGTTCAATTCCAAATTTTGTCGTGAATTTACTTGGAATATGGTTATTTAATATAGTATTGAAATGGCCATATTTCTTAGCCACATTTGTTGCAGCTATTGTTCCTTTACCTATTATGTTTTTCGTTAATAAATTTTTGGTTGGTCCAATTAAAATTAAAAGAAAAAAAGAAAATATTGATTTAGAAAAGAAAAGTGATTCATAAATCACTTTTTTTAAAAAAATTTTTTGAAAAAATAGAGTTTTGTTACTATAAATAGTTATATTTGTTAATTCTATTAATTTAGTGTAAAATTATTAAATAGTAGAAGTTTTGTTTAGGAGATCTTATGGCAGAAAAAAAGCGTAAAATGACAAAGCAAGCGCGAAAGTATGCGATTAATATTTCAATCATGGTAATTGTTTCGGCAATTGCTATCTTTTTTGTTTTAAAAGATGATCCGGTAAAAGTTTTTAAAAATTTAGCAGGTTCTGATTTAGGCTTTGTTTTTATAGCAATTGGTATAATGTTTTTATATTATTTGGTTGAAGCATTAATTTTAACAATCTTAGCTAGAATGTATAAAAGAAATTATCCATATTATAAAGGTTTTTTTAATGCGATGATTGGAACATTCTTTTCCGGAATTACTCCGAGTAATTCAGGAGGACAATTTGTTCAAGCCTATACTTTTTCAAAACAAGGTGTAAAAGTAACAAACGCAGCCTCAATTTTGTTAATGCATTTTATTGTATATCAAATATCAAGTGTATTATTTTCCGCAGTAATATTAATTTTTAAATTTTCAGAATTACGAGCGCATACAACACCGATTCCAGTATTTGGATTCAATTTTGATATTATATTTCTATCTTTAATTGGTTTTGGTATTAATGCTTTTGTTATTATTATTTTATTCTTTGCGGCATTTTCAAAAAAGTTACATCATTTTATAACTACAACTGGTGTTAATATTATGTATAAATTTCATATTATTAAAGATAAAAATCAAAAGGCATTAGAACTAAGCGCCAAGTTTGAAACTTTTAGAATTGAATTAAAGCGTTTGTTACAAAATTTTTGGGTTTTAATTATTACAATGATACTTTTTATTGTTAAAATGATACTTTTTAATTTAATTCCTTATTTTATTGCTAGATCATTGAAAGTTGAATTTACAAAAAGTAATACTTTTATGAATATGGTAAATACGACATCGATGTCGCTATTATCTACGACTATTACTTCGATGGTTCCAATTCCAGGAGCTTCAGGTGGTGCAGAATTAGTATTTAGAATGTTGTTTAATGATTTCTTTGGTGGTGATGGTTCACAAATTAGTGCGATTATTTTGATTTGGCGTGGAATTACTTACTATATGGGATTAATAATTGGTTTTGTTATTTTCTTACTTTATCATGAATCACCTAAAAAAGAATCCATTCATGGAAATGAAAAGACTTTACTACAATTAAGAATTGTCTATTTGGATAATGAAAGTAAAACATTAAAAATGATGGATGATAAAGAACTTGAACCAACAGATGAAGAAGTATTGACACCAGAAGAGATTGAAAAGCGTTTTAAAAATCTCAAGGATGAGCTTTCAAAACAATTAATTAAAAATGATGATGCTGATACTAAAGGAGAAAAAAAATAATGCGTATAGGTCTTTTTTCTGATACATATCCACCAGAGATTAACGGAGTAGCTACTGCAACAAAGACACTTTATGATGCATTTACAAGAAAAGGTCATAAAGTATTTGTTGTCACGACTAATCCATTTTCAAAGAAAACTGAATTTAAAGAAAATGTTTTAAGGATACCTGGCATTACCTTAAAACGTTTATATTCTTATAATATGGCTGGATTTATTCATCCTAAAGTAACATCAATTATCAAGAAATTGAAATTAGATATTGTACACATTCAAACCGAAGCAGGAATTGGAATTTATGGTAGAATTATTGCAAATAAATTAAGGCTACCATTAGTTTATACTTATCATACGATGTATGTTGATTATACATATTATGTTACTAAAGGAATATTAGATCCAGCCGCAAAAGGAATTGTAAAAAAATGGACAAAATCTATTTCTACTAATGTTACAGAAATGACCACTCCTTCAATGAAGACCAAAAATGCTTTACGAGAATATGGAGTCGATCGATATATTAATGTAATTCCTAATGGTATTAATCTTGAAATGTTTGAAGAAAAAAATATTGATAAAGATTTTATTAATCGATTTAAGAAAGAGCATAAAATAGAAAATAAGTACATTTTGCTTTGTTTAGGAAGAATTGCTAAAGAAAAATCTAACAATGTTTTACTAGAAGGATATGCTAATTACTTAAATAATCATAACAAAGATGATTCAGTTCTTTTAGTGGTTGGTGATGGTCCAGATAAGGAAAATCTCGAAAAATATGCAATGGAACTAAAAATTTCTAAAAATGTTATATTCGTTGGTAAAGTTCCTCATGAGCAGGTGCCATATTTTTATTATATGAGCAATTTATTTTTATCTGCCTCAATCAGTGAAACTCAAGGTTTAACTTTCATTGAAGCAATTGCGGCAAAAACATTAGTTCTTTGCCGTTATGATGAAAACCTTGAAGATGTAATAAAAGAAGGAAAAACCGGCTTTTTCTTTAATAATAATCAATCATTTAATGAGAAACTAAATTACATTATTAAAATGGATCAAAAAGAACAAAATAAAATAATTGAGAATGCTTATTTGGAGAATCAACGCTATTCATTAGAAACATTTTATAATAAAATGCTTGAGGTATATTATCGTGCAACAAGAAAAAAGTGGTAATGTAATTAGCAAAATTACTTTTCTGAAAAAAAGTGTTCAAATTGTTTTTGAAAGCAAAAAGAGTATCTCAATATCGGAGGAAAGTTTTTCTTCTTTTTATTTATATGTTGGAAAGGAATTGTCCAATCAAGAAATAGAAGAAATAGAAAATCAAGATCGATTATTAAAAATTAAAAGATACGCAGTTAATTTAATATCGAATAGAATGTATTCAAAACATGAAATAGAAGAGAAATTAATCATAAAAAAATACTCGAAATCAACAATTGATAAAGTTATTGAATATTTGATTGAAAATCATTTTGTCGATGACGAAAAATATATGAAATATTTAATAGAAGAATACGATTTAAAAAATTATGGATTTGAGAAAATTAAATACAAATTAAGTAGTAAAGGATTTGATGTAAAACTAATGTCTAATTTAGTTTATGATGAAGTTAGAGAACACGAAAAAGCAGAATATTTGTTTAAACATTATTGTAAAGATAACCAAACAAAAGGCTATAAGAATTTAAAAAAAAGTGGATTTAACTATTTAAAAAGTAAGGGATTTTCTACTTCAATATGTTTAGATACTATTAATAAAATTAATATATATGTATCTAAGGAAGATGATAAAGATATTTTGTTAAAAATTATAGAAAAATATGTTATTATGCATTGTGTTGATTTAAATGATGAGATTCAAAAAGAAAAAGTCATTAAAAGATATCAAGCAAAAGGATTTAACTATCGCCTGATAGTAGAATGTATAGAGGAGATTTTATGGAAAAATTGATTAAAGAATATGCTGAAGGAGATCGTTTAGAAACTTCTTTGTTAATCACAAATGTTGTTAAAGGTGTTAGTAATGCCGGATCACCATATTTATCAATTTCATTTCAAGATAATTCTGGTACAATTGAAGGAAAAAAATGGGATGCAAGTGAAATTGATAGCGTAATTTGTGAAATTGGTAAAGTTGTTAAAGTAAATTGTGATGTAATTGATTATCGTAATTCATTGCAATTAAAAATTATTTCAATTAGTGAGATAGATCAGTCAACCGTAGATATTAATAAATTTGCGTTACCTTGTCCGGTTAATCCAAGTGAATTAGTAAAAAAGTTGAATAGCTATATTTCTTCAATCAAGAATAAGGATTGTAAGTTAATTGTTAATCACATTATTAATAAGTATTATGATAAATTTATTACTTATCCTGCTGCAACGAGAAACCATCATGAATTTGCCAGTGGACTTTTATATCACACCATATCTATGGCGGATATTGTAATGTTGATTTCATCATATTATGATAATATCGATCAAGATATGCTTTTAGCTGGTTGTTTGCTTCATGATGTTGGCAAAGTAATTGAATTAAGTGGACCAATTGCTACAAAATATACTTTAGAAGGTAAACTTTTAGGCCATATATCAATTATGGTAAGTGAGATAAGAAAAACATGTGAAGAATTATCTATTACAAGCGAGAAGGGATTGCTTTTACAACATATGGTGTTATCTCATCATGGTGAAAAAGAATTTGGTTCTCCTTTACCACCTTTAACTAAAGAAGCGGTTATTCTTCATTTTATCGATGATCTTGATTCAAAAATAAATATCATAAGTAAAGCTCTTGACACCACTAACGAAGGCGAATTTACTCAAAGAGTTATTGCAATGGATGGCAGAGCATTTTATAAACCATATAAATAGATTTAATTTTTAATGAACAAAATTAATATTCATCTTGATATAGTTTGTTATAAATGAAACAAACTTAACTTTTTTAGAAAAGATATTTATTACAAATTAAAATAATTATTATTATGTTAAGAACTCATCATTGAGTTCTTTTTTTAAATACAATTTTAGTTAATAAAAAAACGCAAGCTTCAATTTTCTTAATTGACTTGCGCTTTATAATACTAAATTTTTTTTGATATTTCTGCAGCAATGGCAGGAAGAGAGATGTGTTCTATTTTATTTGATTTAAATTCAAGTTTCAAATTATCATCACTAGAATATCGTGGAATTACATGCACATGAAAATGCATTACTGTTTGGCCTGCGACTTCATTAGTATTGTTAATTAAGTTAACTCCTTTGGCATTTAATGAACCGACTTGTGCCTGTGCTATCCTTTGGGCACCACCGAATACCTTACTTAGAATGTCTTTAGGAACATATAGTAAATTTGGGTAATGTTTTTTACTAATAACTAAAGTATGTCCTAAAGTTATTTGCGAGATATCTAAGAATGCCAGAACATCATCATCTTCATATACCTTATAGCAAGGAATCTCACCTCTAACAATTTTACAAAATATGCAATCATCCATATTGATTTCCTTCTTTCTATAATTATTTTAGCATAGAAATTTTAAAATGCTATAAAACAAAAATAATATTCATTACTTGGACTAAAGTCTTTTTAAAATGTATATCCTTTTAATTATTGCTAAACCTATATCTTAAAAATAAATCATTTCATTATTAGGTTTATTTTTCTTAAGGTGTTTAATGCTAAATTTGTATCAACAATTATTTTACATAAATTTATTTGATTTATTAAATCCTCTGATCAAAAGATTAGAGAATAAAATGAAATTTGTAGTTAAAAAAAGAAGGCTTTCGCCTCCCTTTGCTATTTAATTGCTTCTGAATAATTACTTACGATATAATCGTAGAAATCATCATCGTGAATATTTGAACCAATATCATATTCTTGTAAATAGTAAACAAGAGCTTGTCTTTGGTTAGTTGATGAATCAGCAAGTGTAAATGCGATATCAATTATATCATTTGTGTAAGTGATTTTACCATCTGATGTGTTGTCACTGATAATTTTGTTAACAACTGATGAAGTATAATATTTATTAACAACAACAATATAATATGCATTTGATGCTGAGTCAAAAGTGTAATATTTACTTAATGTTTCATCGTTTAAGATAGTTTTTGGCGTTAAAAATTTTGCTCCACCCTTATCTGAAGAAACAAGGTAAGAAGAAATACTTGCAGAGAATAATCTTTGGGAAACTTCTTGTGGTAAATCACTAATTCCGCCACTGCTAGTATAGATATCATCACCAGTAAAATCTTTTTGTTCCAGGTTACGAAGAGCTAATTCCTCTCCCCATTCAATTTGATAAGCACCACTTCCGGTGTACTTATCTTCAATTGTCTGATCGGTGTCATCTTTGCTAAGCATGACATATTTTCCATTTTCGTCCTTAACTAAATTTCCATCAGTATCTTTTTCTACGATTTTTTCAAGATCTTCTTTAATTTCGTTTGCTAATGTATAATAACGAGAAATGTAGTTATTAATACGTTCTGCTCTAGTCTTTTCTTTTTCGGATAAGTCATCTGTTACATCTTGTGTTACACCTTTATAAATAGCCTGTAATTCATCTAAATCAAGATCGAATTCATCTTCAGTTCCAAGCTTATCAAAATATTCTCCTAACCACTCATTAATTAATTTATTAACTTCACCGACTTTGTTAGAGAAGTTTTCAAGTTTAATGTATTGAACATCTCTAGCGCCGGCTCTGGAAATAGAAGAAATTGAGTTTTTGCATAAGAACTTAGACGTTAATAATTTTTTTAATACTCCTGGCTTAACTTTTTTTTCAATGTATTCAGTATAATCAGCCTTGAATACATCTTCAAATTCATCTTCTGGTGAAATTAAGTAGTTCTTATTGTAAGTTCCTTTTCCAAAATTCATATTTGGATTTGCTGTTTTTAACGATAAAACATATTTTTCTTCATCAAATAAGTTGTTTGTGTTATAAGAACTATTTCCTTTAACTTCTTTAAGCATGATGTCGTGGCATAATTCGTTAATTTTTTCTTCAGTAGCGAATCCATTAACTTCTTTTTTGGCGATAGTGTTAATTAATTCATCAAAAACTGTAGTATTTGTAGTTCCACCATTAATCATTTCATCATAAATTGTTTCAAGTGTATTACGGAAATAATCATCATCTTTGTCAACAAATTCTACAATATTAGAATTCATATTTCCTGGCTTAGTACTTACTGATTTACTACATCCAGATATCATTACTCCTAAAGATAGGGTAGAGACAACTAATAAATTTTTTAATAGTTTTTTCATTTTGCTTACCTCCATCTTATAAATCTTTAGTATCAGTGAAGTAATTTTTTGTTTCACTGAATTTTAATTGCTTTGCTTCTTTTTGAACTTTTTGGAATTCAAGTAATTGCAAATAGCTAGTCCAAGAAGATAGTGTATTTTGATCATCAGAATATTTTGTGCTCTTTCTTTGATCGTCAATATAGTCAAGAATTGAATTTAAAATTGTTTCGTCGATTTTGATATCGGATCTTACTTTTGTCTTTGTTTCATCACCTTTGTAGAGTAAAGATTCGAAAAGTTGATAATCCATGTGAGAATCGTATGATTTTATATTTGATTTTAATGATGTTGCACGATTTTCATATTCATCACGAATTGTTTTGATATATGTAATAAAACGATTGTCATTTTTAACATTATCACTTCCTGATGGAACATTAAGAGGAGAATAGTAGTGCAATAATTCTTCTTCAAGATTATTTAATGGAACTTCTTTACCATCTGGTGATTCGCTATAGTCAGTGTATGAAGAATATTTTTGACTAAATGGTGATTTTTCAATAATCATAAAGTGTAATCCAGTTGATGGATTATAAGTTACAAGAATTGGATTTCCGTTATCAGTTAAAATCTTACCATTAAATGTATCGCCGAGAACTGCTTTTAAACTTGAGTTTGGCTCTGTCCAGTTGTTATTATCGGTATCCTCAAAGCCTTCATTTGTGATAAATGATAAACCATGATTATTAAAGTAAGTGTTAAATAAAACATTTCTTGGATAATATGTGCTGGTAATTTCGTGTCTGTCAACATCCGGAAGAATTTCATCAGTATATGTTTTATTACTTACAGTTTTAGTAGTATCAGCATATTTTTCAAACATAGAAACAACTGAGTAAGGTATAGTTCCGACCGAACTATCCAAGATAGACTTAGTATTTAATTTATAATCATCTGATAAAATTACTTCGTTTGGGATACCTAAACGTTCTAATAATTCATCTTTAGTTTTTCCAGTGTCATTTTTACCAAACATTATATCATAATAATAAATACTATATTTGAATTCACTGACAAAACTAGTATCTGTTTGCATAATTCCAACAGAACCATAAAGACTATTTGATGAATCATCACTTGCATCATAAGCAATTGCACCGAATGTTTCTTTTCCAGATGCTAAACGGCTAATAATTGAATAAATCTTTTTTGATTCATCTTTGGATATTTCTTTGCTATAAACACTTGAACCCTCGATATCGTCTGTTTTAACTAAAATATGACGAATATGGTAAGGTGATTTTTCTTTAATATATTCTTTTGCAACTTCGATAATTTTATCATCATCATAGTAAACATTTTCATATTCAGTTTTTTGAACTTCTAACTCTTTTAATTCACGAAGTTCTCCAAGATTTTTAACGCCTTGTTCTTCAAGAGCATTAGAAAGCTCTGTTTTATATTTAGTACCATTGTTTGCTGCGTTAGATTTACAATTTTTAACGAAATCATCCATTTTTGTTTCGACTTGTTTTTGCATGTCATTAGTCATTTCTTGATCGTTTCTAATTAATAAATCGTAAATTGCATTGTAGTATGCTTTTACGCCAGTTTCAGTACTAGTATATTGATTTAATAAATCGTCGGCAGTGTAGTTAACTTCTTCTCCTCCATCAGAACTTTTGATAGTTACAATAATTTCTTTACCATCAGAAGTTTTTTTTGATGAGATGGAAGAACATGATGCTAAACCGAGTGTTAGTAAACCAACCATAGATAACGTAAATAAACGTTTTTTCATGTAGTTTTTCCTCCTTTTTTTTTAAACATAGCGATATTATTCTAAACTAAAAGCAATAATACTTTCAAGCATAAAATACAAAATATAATATAAATATTATAAATACTTAATTGAACGACAGATATTGATAATTTGAAATTGGGCGCACCATAGTTTTTTTTCTTTTTGAAATGGCATTATTTGTTGCTTTGCATAGAATAAATTGAAAACAAAGGAGGTTATTATGAATTCTTGTACGGGACAATGCCAAGGTAGAGGCGGAGTATTTTTCTCGTTTATCCTTGTTTTGTTTATCTTACTAGCTTTATTTGGTTGTTTCTGCCGATAAAAAAGGGAGGTCTTATTAAATGAATGGAAGCAATACATTCGCAATCATTTTAGTATTATTTATTCTATTAGTAATCATTGGTTGCGGTTCTACTTGTGCAGTTGGAAATTCATCTAACTGGTAGTCCTAGGGGTAAAGTGAAAACTTTACCTTTTTATTATTTTTTTTGGTTTTTTTAGCAATTTTTAAATTCAAATTTAATTATTTAAAATAGAAATTATAAATTTTTTGAAAGAGAAAAAATTGTAAAAAATGTTTCACAAAAAAATTAATTTATTTTTTATAAAAATAATTGTTTGTCTTTTTTTACTTACAATAATGGTGTAGAATAATAACGCTTGGGGAAAAAAAGATGAAAGAATTAATTATTAAAAATTTACATGTAAGTGTTGAAGATAAAGAAATTTTAAAAGGTGTTAACTTAACAATTAAGCCACATGAAACATTGGCTTTAGTTGGTCAAAATGGTCATGGTAAATCAACTCTTCTTGCAGCAATAATGGGTAATCCAAAGTATAAAATTACAGAAGGATCTATTACATTAGATGGTGAAGATGTTTTAAAAATGACTGTTGATGAAAGATCAAAAAAAGGAATTTTTTTAGGTATGCAATATCCAAGTGAGGTTCCTGGAGTTGTTAATGCTGACTTTTTAAAAGCGGCAATAAATGCTAGAAGAGACACTCCAATAAAGTTATTTGAGTTTTATCGTAGTTTAGAGAGTGCATCGAAAAAGATGAATATTTCTATGGATATGTCGCAAAGATTTTTAAATGAGGGTTTTTCTGGTGGAGAGAAAAAACGTAATGAAATTTTACAAATGCTATTATTAAAACCTGATTTGGCAATGCTAGATGAGATCGATTCTGGACTTGATGTTGATGCACTTGTTTCTGTCAGTGATGCAATTAAGGAAATGCAAGAAACGACACAAATGTCATTTATTGTAATATCTCACTATGCAAGATTGTACCATTTGATTAAGCCAACTCATGTTGCGGTTATGATTAATGGGAAGATTGCTTTAGAAGGTGGATTTGAGATCATTGATAAAATTGATAGGCAGGGTTATGAATGGATAAAATACGAACTCGGAATTGAAATTTCAAAAGAAGATAAAACAATGAATCAAGTTTCTATTGGAGCTTGTGCAACAAAAGAAGTATTGAAGAAATAGGTGATAAATATGATTAATTTACTTTCTAATAAAGAAGAGCAAATTAAAAATAATACCCTAGAAATAAGTTTGGATTCGCAAGATAATAAAAACTATAGTTTGGATTTTAAATCTATTCCTTGCAATAATTTAATTGTCAATTTGCTTAATAATTCCAGTGTTACTATTTTAAATATTGTTCACCATAGTTGTAAAAACATCACATTTAATTTAAGAGATAATTCTCACCTTACTTTTAATATTGCTTCTTTTGAAAAAGAATGCCAAAATCATGTTGTTGTCAATATGGATGATGATAGTGAATTTAATGGAGCATATGCAGATTTTTCAAATGGCTATAATGAGTTTAAGTTTGATTGCTATTTAAATGGGAAAGGGGCCAGGGCTACTTGGCATTTAGCTACACTTTTAAAAAATGATGATAAAAAATCATTTGAAATTAGTTTTTATCATAAAAATAAAGAAACTTATGCGAAGATGGAAAATTATGGAGTCTGTGAGGATAGTTCAAATTTAAGTTTTTTAGGGTCCAGTAAAATTATTAAGGGAGCTCATAATAGTGCGACTCATCAAAGTGCAAAAATTATGGTTTTTGATAAAAATTGCGTTGCTAAAGCCAGCCCAACACTATGCATTGATGAAAATGATGTTCAAGCATCTCACGCAGCTGTTGTTGGCAGAATAAATGAAGACCACATCTTTTATTTAACAAGCCGAGGAATTGAAGAAAAAGAGGCAAAAAAATTAATCACATTGGGTTATTTAATGCCAATACTTTCTCATTTTAACAATCAAAAAACTATTGATGACATTAAGAAAAATATTGAAAGAAGAGTGTAAAGTATGGATTTTGAAAAATTAAGAAATGATTTTCCAATGATTACTAATCATCCAGAGTTAGTTTATTTTGATAATGCTGCGACAACTTTCAAACCTAAATGTGTTATTGATGCCGAAATGGAATATTATAATAATTATTGTGCCAATACACATCGTGGTGATTATGATATCGCTTATCAAGCTGATGTTAAATTTGATGAATCAAGAAAAATAATTGCTAATTTTATTAATGCAGAAAAAAAAGAGATTGTTTTTACGTCTGGTGATTCAATGAGTTTAAATCAGGTTGCTTATGGTTTGATGAATCGCTTAGAAAAAGATGATGAAATTCTTGTAAGTCTTGTAGAGCATGCTTCATGTTTACTTCCTTGGTATCGAGTTTGTGAAATCAAAGGGTGTAAAATTAAATTTATTCCAGTTAACGCTCAGGGTGAAATTACTGTTGATAATTTATTAAAGGTAATTTCCAACAAAACAAAAATTGTATCAATCGCTCATATATCAAATGTATTAGGTGCAATTAATGATATCAAATCATTAGTTAAGATTGCTCATGATTATAAGGCAATTTTTGTCTGTGATGGAGCTCAAAGTGTTCCTCATATGAAAATTGATGTTAAGGATTTAGATGTCGACTTTTTAACTTTTTCAGGACATAAATGTTATGGACCAACAGGTATTGGAGTTTTATATGGTAAATACCATCTATTAAAAGATATGGAACCACTTTGTTTAGGTGGGGGAATGAATGCAACATTTGATGTAGCATGCAATGTGAAATATTTAGATTCACCAGAAAAATTTGAATCGGGAACTCAAAATATTGCTGGTGTTGTCGGACTTGCTAAAGCAATTGAATATTTAAATAATATTGGAATGAATAATATTTTTGAATATGAAAAAGAGTTAAAACGATATTTGATTGAAAAAATCAGCGTTCTAAATAATATAAAAATTTATAATCCAGACAATAAAACAGGAATTGTTGCTTTTAATATCAATGATGTTTTTGCTCAAGATGCCGCTACACTTTTTAATCACTATCATATATGTGTCAGAAGTGGTGAGCATTGTGCTAAATTAATTCATAATTTGCTGAATGTGGACGCAACGGTTAGAGTTAGTGTATGTTTTTACAATACAAAAAAAGAAATTGATTATTTTATTGATGTTTGTAAGAAAGGTGGCGACTTTTTAGATGCATTTTTCGCTTAGTAATGAAATGATGAGAGAAGTTATTATGGATCATTATCAAAATCCTAGAAATAAAAGAGAAGAAAGCGACTCATCATATCAAACTGTTTATATGGATTCAACCTCTTGCATTGATAAAATTTATATTCAAGTTAAAATTGAAAATAATGTTTTCTCTGATGTATGTTGGCATGGAAATGGATGTGCAATTTCAACGGCATCTACTTCAATTATGACTGAATTATTAAAAGGTAAAACAGTTGATGAGGGGAATAAGATTATTGATAATTATTATGCGATGATTCATGAAAAACCTTACGATCCAGATTTGCTTGAAGAAGCAGTTGTTTTTATGAATACCAATCGTCAACCATCGCGTATAAAATGTGCAACTATCTCATTCAGAGGAGTTAGAAGAATTCTGGGAGGTAGTGAAGATGATGAATAAACAAGAAGAATATAAGTATGGTTTTAAAAATGAAGATGTTTCAACTTTTAAAACAAAAAAAGGATTAAATGAAGATATTATTAGAGAGATTTCAAAAACGAAGCATGAGCCAGAATGGATGCTGGAATTTCGCTTAAAATCTTATCAAGCATTTAAAGAATTACCTATGCCAAAATATGGACCAGATCTTTCTGACCTTGATTTTGATTCATATACTTATTTTACAAAGCCATCAGAAAAAGAGGAAAATTCGTGGGATAAAGTTCCTCAAATAATTAAAGAAACCTTTCAAAAATTAGGTATTCCTGAAGCGGAACAAAAATTTTTATCTGGTGTTTCGACTCAGTACGAGAGTGAAGTTGTTTATCATAACATGCTTAAAGAGGTTGAGGATAAAGGTGTTATATTTTTATCAACTGATATGGCTCTACAAACATGTCCGGATCTATTCAAAAAATATTTTAATAAGGTAGTTCCTTATAAAGATAATAAGTTTGCCGCTTTAAATGGTGCAGTATGGTCTGGAGGATCATTTATTTATGTTCCTAAAGGAGTAAAACTTGAAAAACCTTTGCAATCTTACTTCAGAATTAATAATGAAAAATCAGGTCAATTTGAAAGAACATTGATTATTGTTGATGAGGGAGCGGATGTTCATTATGTTGAAGGATGTACTGCACCAATTTATTCAAAAGAATCTTTGCATGCGGCAGTCGTTGAAATTTATGTTGAAAAGGGTGGTAAATGCCGTTATTCAACGATTCAAAACTGGTCAAATAATATTGTTAATCTAGTTACTAAAAGAGCCTTAGTCGAAGAAGATGGTTTAATGGAATGGATTGATGGAAATATTGGTAGTCAATTAAATATGAAATATCCTTGTTGTGTTTTAAATGGTAAAAAAGCAAAGGGAAATTGTATATCTATTGCTGTAGCGGATCACGGTCAATATCAGGATGCTGGTGCAAAGATGATTCATATTGGAGAAGATACTACTTCGACAATCATCTCTAAGTCGATTGTCAAAAATGGTGGTGTCGCTAATTATCGTGGAAAAGTTTTTATGGGATCAAAGGCAACAAATAGTAAAGCTCATGTTGAGTGTGATACATTAATTCTTGATGATAAATCGGCTTCGGATACAATCCCAACTAATATTTGTAATAATAATTCTTCATTCTTGGAACATGAAGCAACGGTTAGTAAGATTAATGAAGAGCAATTATTTTATTTAATGTCCAGAGGGTTGTCAAAAAAAGAAGCCACTCAAATGATTATTATGGGTTTTATTGAACCATTCTCTAAGGAACTTCCAATGGAATATGCAGTAGAATTAAATCAATTGATTAAGATGGATATGGATGGGAGTATTGGTTAGTAAATGAATACTTATGATGTAATTGTTGTTGGAGGAGGACATGCGGGAATGGAAGCATGTTTTGCTTCTGCACATATGGGATTAAAAACTCTTCTTGTTACTCTTAATAAAAAGATGATTTCAAACATGCCGTGTAATCCTTCAATTGGTGGCAGTGCAAAAGGAATTGTGGTTAGAGAAATTGATGCCCTTGGTGGTATGATGGGTATTAGTGCGGATTTTGGTTGCCTACAAATGAAAATGCTAAATACCGGAAAAGGTCCAGGTGTTCAATGTTTAAGAGCCCAAGAAGATAAACTTGATTATCCTAAAATTATGCAAAATTATGCAGATAATTGTTCAAATTTAACTATTCTTGAAGGAATGGTTGATGATTTAATATGTCAAGATCATCAAGTTGTCGGAGTTAAAATTCAAGAACAAGAAATCTATTCTAAAGCGGTAATTTTAACAACCGGAACCTATATGGAAAGTGTTATCTTACGAGGTCATAATGTTAAAAGTGAAGGACCTGATGGTGAAAAACCATCTGTTGGTTTATCACCTAACTTAAAAAAGATGGGAATAAAAATTATTCGCTTAAAGACCGGAACTCCACAGAGAATAAAAAAAGATAGTATAGATTTTGATATTTTAGAACCTCAATATGGTAGTAAAGAACCATTAAAATTTTCATTTACTGATACTAATATTGTTCCATTTGAAAAGCAAGTTCTTTGCTATTTGACTTATACAAATAGTAAGACTCACGAAATTATTAAAGAACATTTAAATGAATCTGCAATGTATGGTGGTGTTATTACCGGCGTTGGACCTAGATATTGTCCTTCGATTGAAGATAAAGTAGTTAGATTTAGCGATAAACCGCGTCATCAACTTTTTTTAGAACCGGAATCTATCCATACTGATTCATTTTATTTACAAGGTTTTTCTACATCAATGCCCGAGTATGTTCAAGAACAGATGGTTCATTCAATAAAGGGCTTGGAACATGCGAAAATTATAAAATATGCTTATGCTATTGAATATGATGCAATTGATGCAAGTGAATATGATTACACTCTTCAAATTAGAAATTGGCCTGGTTTATATGTTGCTGGACAAATTTGCGGAACATCTGGTTATGAGGAAGCAGCAGGACTCGGATTAATGGCTGGAATTAATGCATCATTAAAAATTTTAAATCGAGAACCGTTGATTCTTCGTCGTGATCAATCTTATATTGGGGTAATGATTGATGATTTAGTAAGTAAGGGAACCAAAGAGCCCTATCGTTTACTTTCTTCTCGGGCTGAATATCGATTATTACTTAGAAGCGATAATGCTGATTTAAGATTAACTCCAATTGGATATCAAATTGGTCTTATAAGCGAAGAAAGATATCAGAAGTTTAAAGATAAAGTTGAACGTTTAAATCGAGTAAAAAATCAATTTGACCATACTCATATGGGAGAAACTCCGGATTTTGTAAATTACATGCATGAGATTGGTTACTCTGATTATAAAGGTGGTCCTACAGCAAGTGAAATTTTAAAAAGACCAGAAGTAAAAATTAATGAGCTAATTAAATATGTCGATATTGAATTATTAACTGAAGAAGAAAAAGAGCAATTAGAAATTTTAATTAAATATGAGGGATATATTGAAAAAGCCAGAAAAGATGCAATTCGTCTTGTAAAACTTGAAGAAGTTAAAATTCCTGATAACCTTGATTATCTCAACATGGATGGATTACGATTAGAAGCAAGACAAAAGTTTTCTCTTATAAAACCAAGAACAATTGGCCAAGCTAGCCGAATTTCAGGAGTAAATCCTTGCGATATCTCAATGTTATTGCTCCACATTAGAAAGGGGAAATGACATGACAGAAAGTGAATTTGTAAATTATTTAAAAGATAACGGATTGGATTTATCAACCAGACAACTTGATATGTTAAATATGTATCAATTCTTACTAAAAGAAAAAAATCAAGTAATGAATTTAACTTCAATAACAGAAAAAGAAAAAGTTTTTGAAAAGCATTTCCTTGATTCATTATTATTTTCATTTGGCGAAGATTTGAATAATAAGAAGTGTATCGATGTTGGAACCGGTGCGGGATTTCCCGGCCTCGTTCTTGCTATTTGCTATCCAAATATTCAGATGACTCTACTGGAACCATTGACCAAAAGATGTAATTTTTTAAGTGAGGTAATTAATAAATTATCTTTAACTAATGTTATTGTGGTTAATCAAAGATGCGAGGATTTTTGTAAAAAACATATCGAAGAATATGATTTTGCTTTTGCTCGAGCAGTTAGTCGATTAAATATTTTGCTGGAAATTATTGTTCCTTTATTAAAAGTGAATGGATTATTTGTTGCTTTGAAAGGAAAAATTTATCAGGATGAAATTGATGAAAGTAGTAAAGCAATTAAAGAATTAAATGTTATAATAGAAAAAGTAAAAGAACATCACTTACCATCGGAAAAAGATGTTCGTGGAAATATATTTATTAAAAAAATAAAAACGACTTCGGCCAAATATCCAAGAAATTATGGCCAAATTAAAAAAAGACCATTGTAGGAGTAGTTATGGGAAGAATTATTGCAATTAGTAATCAAAAAGGTGGAGTAGGTAAAACTACTACTGCAATATCCTTATCTGGATGTTTTTCAAAATTGAATTATTCAGTTCTTTTAGTTGATATGGATCCTCAAGGTAACGCTTCAAGAGGAATGGGACTTGATCCTACTTCGATTAGAAAAAATATTTTTGATGTTTTAGCCCAAAACTTGGATGTAAATAAAATAATTAAAAGAACTCAGATAAAAGGTGTTGATGTTTTACCAAGTAATCTAAAACTAGCAACACTTGAATCAGTTACTAATAATGTTGAAAAACCATTTAACTTATTAAAGGAAGCATTAAATCAATTGAATAAGTCCTATGATTTTATTATTATTGATTGTCCTCCTTCTCTTGGACTTTTAAATTTAAATTCTTTATGCGCTGCAGATAGCGTGATTATTCCAGTTCAATGTGAATATTACGCAATGGAAGCAGTTGCTCAAATTTTATCATCAATTTCTAAAATTCAAAAAGAGTATAATCATGACTTAGAAATATTAGGTTTCTTGTTGACTATGTATGATTCAAGAATTAAGCTTGCAACTGAGGTTACTACTGAGATTCGTGGTTTATTTCGTGAAAAAACATTTGTTACTCAGATTCCAAGAAATATATCTCTTGCTGAAGCAGCGTTTTATGGAAAACCAATCAATATCTTCCGACCAAAGGCCACAGGCAGTTTAGCGTATATTTCACTTGCTAAGGAGATTTTAAATAATGAGTAAACCTAGAAATTTAGTTTCATTAATTAGAGAATATCAGAACTCCGATTTAATTAATACAATTGAGAAGAGTTATCAGAGTGAAACTAGTATTCAGTTGGATCTTGAGAAAATTCGTTATAATGATATTTCAAGAAATCAATTTTTTCAGGATAAAAATTTAAAAGAAATTGCTGAATCGATTAGTGAAAGTGGAGTTTTAAACCCAGTCTTAGTTAGAAAAAAGAATGACTATTATGAAGTAGTATCAGGTTATAAACGTTTTTATATTGCAAAAAAATTAAATTTAAAAACTATTCCGGCAGTTATTCGTGATATTAGCGATGATATTTTAATTTATTTAGTTCTTTCAAGAGCTACGCATAAACGTCACGATAATATTTTAAATAAAACTTATGTATTTACCATTTTAACTGAAGAATATAATGTTTCAAGAAAAGATATTGCAATGATTAGTAAAATATCAATCTCTCAAGTAAATAATATTATGAGATTAAAAAATTTATCTAATGATGTAATTGCAATGATAAAAAAAGATTTTCTATCCTATGGACAAGCACGAGTTTTAGTTAACTTTCCAAAAGATAAACAAATTATATATGCAAAAAAGATAGTTGATAACAACATGTCGGTTCATGATATTGAAAATATGGCAAAACGAGAAAAAAATTATTCTCATTTTGTTGAAGATGTTGAAAAATTTGAAGAAGAAAATCATGTTAGAATTAATATTGGACGAAAGACAATTTCTTTAAAGTTTAAAAAAATTTCAGACATAAAAAAGTTTACAAAAAATTATTTTAATAACTTTAAAAAGTAGGAGGTAGTAATGAAAAAGTTACTTAAGTCAATATTTGGGCGTTTGTCGATTATTGCATTATTTATTATTTTACAATTTGCTTTCTTTATTTTTCTTGTTCTCAGACTTCAAGAATATTTTGCTATAATCAGCATTGTATTTGATATTCTTGCAACAATAATTGTATTTTTTATTATCGATAGAAAAATACCTAATGAAAGCAAGATTTCGTGGATTATTCTAATTTTAATTGCTCCAATATTTGGTACAATTGCTTATTTAATGTTTTCAAAAAACCGATTGTCAATAAGACAATCTCGAGTAATTAAAAAAATCAAAAAAGAATCGTTAGAAATTAGTGAAGAGCAAAGTGAAAATAATGAAATAATAAAAAAAACATTACCTGACAATTTAAAAATGCAACTTGAATATATCAATAGCGTTTCCAATAGCGTTGCCTATAAAAATAATGAGGTAACTTTTTACCCTTATGGAGAAAAGTTTTTTCCCGATTATTTGGAAGAATTAAGAAAAGCAAAGGAATTTATATTTATCGAATATTTTATTATAGATAATGGCGTTGTACTGAATTCGGTATTAGATATTCTTTATCAAAAAGTTAAAGAAGGTGTAGAAGTAAGATTTATATATGATGATTTTGGATCAATTAATACAGTTCCTTCTTCTTTTGCAAAACAACTAAGAAAAAAAGGAATAAAAGCATTTAAATTTAATCGTTTTATTCCCGTTGTTTCTTCAATTCATAATAATAGAGATCATAGAAAAATTACTATTATAGATGGGAAAGTTGGGTTTACTGGTGGATTAAATCTTGCTGATGAATATGTTAATCTAAAACATCCTTATGGAATTTGGAAGGATAGTGCGATTAGAATTAAAGGCGATGGTGTTGATGGATTAACTTCCATGTTTCTTTCAATTTATTATATGCAAAAAAGAGAGGTTGAAGATTATGAACCATACTTAAAGAAAGATCATGGAATTGTCAACGATAATGTGGTTATTCCTTATGGTGATGGACCTCGTCCTTATTATAACGAATATATTAGTGAAAATGTCTATATCAATATGATTAATAGTGCGAAAAGATATATTTATATCACTACTCCATATTTAATCTGTGATAATAGACTTAAGAGTGCACTTAATTTAGCATCAATGCGAGGAGTAGATGTTAGAATTGTTCTTCCCCATATTCCTGATAAGAAAATTATTTTCTTAATTAGCCGTTCTAACTATCGTCAATTAATTGATGCTGGAGTTAAGATTTATGAATTTAAAGATGGATTTATCCATTCAAAACAATTAATTTGTGATGATGTCAGTGCGATTGTCGGAACTATTAATTTTGATTATCGAAGTTTATTACATCATTTTGAAGATGCTGTATTAATGTTTAATCAAGATGTAATTAAAGACATTAAGAAGGATTTTAATCACATATTTGAAAATTCAATATCAATGCAAAACTATAAGCAAAGAAAAATTACTAGAATTCTTTGCACTATATTGGAAGTGTTTCAACCTCTACTTTAAAGGATATAAAAATGTCAGGATTTGTAGAAAATTTTAGAAGATCCGCTTCATTTTCAGATTTTCAAAGAGATAAAAATATTAAGCCAATAAGGAGAGTAAAAGTAATCAAAGATTTGAATTATGGTGATAATAATGACATATTTAATCTTCTAGATATTTATTATCCTAAAAATGTAAAATGCAAGCTTCCGGTAATTATCAACGTTCATGGTGGAGGTTATGTATATGGTACCAAAGAAGTATATTTTCATTATGGACTATATTTAGCAAATAAAAATTTTATTGTTATTAATTTTAATTATCATCTTGCTCCAGAAAAGAAGTTTCCAACCCAACTTGAAGAAATTAATCAAGTATTAAAATGGATGGTTGAAAATAAAGATTCTTACCCATTTGATATCAATAATGTATTTATGATTGGTGATTCTGCAGGGGCGCAAATGTTAAGTCACTATGCTACAATATATTCAAATAAGGAATTTGCTTGTTTATTTAAATTTAAAGTTCCTGAAGAAATTAAAATTCGTTCACTTGGTCTTAACTGTGGTCGTTATGAAATGGCCTCAGCTTATCCCAATCATGCACCTAAAGTTAATCTAAAACATTTTGAAAGAGATACAAAAGAAATGATGGATTGTTATCTAGGTAAAAATCGTGAAGACATTTATGAAATGACTCAAGTGGTTGATAATATTAATAATAATTTTCCTCCATCATTTATTCTAACTTCGTATTATGATTTTTTGAAAGAAGATGCCAAGTCAATGTATAATCATTTAATTTCACTTGGTGTTGATTGCGAATACCATCTTTATGGTGATGAAACCACTAAATACATGACTCATGTTTTCCATGTAAATATGAAATTAAAAGAAGCAAAAAAAGCTAATGACGATGAAATAGAGTTTTTCAAGAAACATTTAGGCTAAAAATATTAATTTATTGGTTATGACTCTCTATACAGATAAGTCTTTTTATTAAAATAACATTCTTTTAATTTTGTTTGGTTTTGTAAACACATATTTTTTATAATGTTCAGAAAAATCTAACAAATCAATTAATCTTATATAAATTTATTATATATATAATATATTTTAAGACAAAGGCAAAAAAATTAATTTTAATCAAAAATTTTATGTGTAATTATTATTAAAAAATAAAAAAATATTGACTAATAATTATTATTAAATTATTATTTTATTAGAGGATATATTAATATGAAAAAAATAAATTTAGTTTTTGCACTTGTTCCATTATTGTCGCTGTTTTGTATTTCTAAAGATGAAAGCAGAGTTTATGCTCAAAGAGTGATTGTAGAAGATGGTTATAATTTAAATTTAGAACAAATTAAAAAATCTGACTATGCTCACCCTATCAAAGTTATTGATTATGCTATAACTAATGATAATTATGGTTTTATTTATTATATAGGATTATTAAGACTATTAGATGTTTATAAGCAAGGAAATAATAATTATGGCTTATTTACATTCGACTTATATGTTCAAAATACTCCTGGATCTGCAGCTTCAACTTCAGAATCTGTAAAATATCGTACCTCATCAAAGTTAGATAAAATTGACTTGGCAATATATATAGAACCTAATAGTAGGTTTACAAATGAAGTAGTAACTGCTGATTACTGGCCAAAGTGTGGTTCAGAACTAAATTTACCTAATATTGTTGTTACTAAAAATCATTCCCAATCATTAACTATCGGTGCTAGTTTTGATGTTACAAATAATGTTGATGCATCTGGGTATGATTCGTTTGGAAATAAAGCACAACGAGGAATAAATTTAAATCTTAATGGAAGTTATACATATGCGTATTCAGTTCAGGAGCAATACACAAAAACTATGCCATCATTTACTCATGGATATTTAGGTAGTAAAGATGGATTCCAAAACTTATTTACTGAATTTAATGATAATTCAAATAAAGTATTTACTTATGTATGTGGAGCATTGTTTGATTGTAAAGTAAGCAATTCAGGGACATATGGTGGAAAAATTTATATTTATAACTCTACAACTTATAGATATTATAAAGATATTTTTTCACAAAATGCTAAAAAGACTTTTGAAAAGACTACATCTTTAGAGTTTTTTTATTGGAATAACTAAACTAAAGGATATTAGATATGATATTTGGAAATGTAATAAAAGCATTTAATAATGAACCAATTTTTAATATAAGTTTTAAATTTTTAAATAATAAAACTTATTTGATAAAGGGAAAATCTGGATGTGGAAAATCAACTTTTTTAAATATTCTTTCTGGTATCGACAAATCTTTTTCTGGAGAGATAAACTATGGTGATTTAAATCTTCAGAATGACATATTTTATGTGTATCAGGAAAATAATTTTTTTTCTGATTATTCAATTAGAGAATTCCTTGATTTATTTAAGATAGCTTATGAATCTAAATTAAATATTGATTCATTACTAGAAGAATTTGATTTGTTAGATGTTTCTGATAGTAAGTATAACTATCTTTCTAATGGTGAAAAGAAAAGATTTTTATTTATTTTGACTTTAATCAAAGATCCATATCTGATAATTATGGATGAACCTTATGCGGATTTAGATGATGAAAATAAAAAAATTATTACAAAATATTTGAATTCACTCAGAGGAAATCATATTGTAATAATTACATCTCATATTGATATTTCTGATTTAATAATTGATAAAGAATTTACTTTTAATGATTTGAATTGGATTGATGATGAAAAAGAAGAAGAACATCAGTTTATTTTAAAGAATCCTAAGAATATTATATCAAAGCGGGTAAAGACAAATTCACTTATAGGATTATTTATTTCGTTTTTACTTATTATTATTTGTATACCATTTATATGTGAAACAAATGGTGTTTATTTTGCTAGAGAAGTAAAAGAATCTAATTCAAAAATTGCTTTGTTAGATACCAATTTAATTGATATAGAAAAAAAATTAAAAGGGAAAGATGTTATAGGTTTAGAAAGCTTTATATTAAATGATCAAACTTACAATGGGGGTTTTTATCTTAAACCAACAGGATATAAAACATCAAATAAAAATCTTGTGAAAAACGATGAAGTAATTTTATCAGATCTCGCAGCTCTAATGTTATATTGTAGAGATGATAGTAACATTGATCGATACGATTTTACTCTTAAATTGATTGATTATTCGTCAGGTCAAATTTTGAAAAATAAATATGTGACAATTGAGGACAAAAATTATTATGTTAAAGATATAGTTTCGACTTTTGGTTACAAATTTTTAGATGATTTTATTGATTCTTTTGATAAAAATCCTATTCCAGAATTTACTGAATTATCACTTTGTAATTTTGCTATTTTTTCTTCGGAAAATGAATTAAAAAATGTTGATTCAATATATGTTGATAATATGAATGGTAATTTAAAGAAATTTATTAATGATATTACTTCATTTTCTGATCTAGATAGAGTTACTATAACTAAGCAGTATTCAAATTGGAGTAATACTAATCTTCAAAGATGCATTGTAAAGATTATGATGTATATTATATTTACCATATCAAATATTTCCTTCTTTATTTTCTTATTTATCTATTCCAAACACTATAAAGAAGAATTTGATAAAAAAATAAAATTATGCGATGTCTTTTTCTTTTCAAAAAAAGATAGTGCGAAAGAAATCTATTTTAAAACGATAAAATATGAAAATATTGTTTTACTTGGAATGTTGGTGGTTGCTGTAATTATTCCTTTCTTACTTAATTTTATATTAAAATTTGTCTTTTTAAATGGAATATTTTCTTTAATGGGTCTTGTTTATATAGGATTAGTTTTATTATTTAATATCATAATTTTTAGAAAGAAGATTGGTATTTATGATTAAATTATCAAATGTTTCAAAAAAATTTAAAAAGCAAGAAGTATTTAAAAATGTTAATTTAGAACTTCCTTCTTGTGGTTTATATTTTTTAACGGGTAGATCAGGAAGTGGTAAATCTACTTTATTTAAAATGATTTCAGGATTAGATAAAATTTATTCTGGAAAGATTGAATTAGATAAAAATTTAAGAGTTGCGTATCTTCCACAAGAAAATTATTTTTTTGATGATCTTTCATTAGGAAAAGCTTTAAATTTTATACCATATATAATTGAAGAAGAAAGGATTAAAAAGTATCTTTCTCTTTTTGAGTTAGATTCAAAACTTGATCAAAGTTTAGCAACATTATCATGTGGTGAAAAAAAGAGAGTTCTGCTTCTTTTCAATGTTTTAGCGAAATATGATGCGATATTAATTGATGAACCTTTTTCGGCTTTAGATGATGAAAATCGAAGTATTTATCTTAAAGTAATAAATGAATTAAAAAAGGAAATGCTAATAATTATTTCATCACATGATTTTGTTGATGAAAGTATTTGTAAGGGAATAATAAAAATAAAAAATCGAAGTATTAGTTTAGATGTAAAAGATGATGAAGTAGATAAGCCTATTACAAATAATGAGCTAATGAAAAGAAAAAAAGTATATCGAGATGTTCTTCTTTTAGCGAAAAAGAAATTTATTTCAAAGGTTAATATTTTTATCGGTATTTTGATTTGTTTATTTTCTATTGTATTTAGTTTTTGCTCATCAATTTTATCGACAAATAGTAACTATTTATTAGAGAAATCTTTAAATCTTTATGATAGTAATTTTGTTGAAATCAAAACAGTTAAAGGAATGATGCCTACTCATGGATGGCTATTAGATTCAAAAAAGGAAAAATGCAATACATATTTTCAATTTAAAACATTGGATTTTAATGAGTATTTTAAAGATAAAGATTATGGCTATTTCTATTTAACTAATGCAATTAGTAAAGATCAAATCATGCTTAACGAAGATACAACAAATTATACCGACTTTAAAGATGTTATTATTAATAATAATTTACCCGCTAATACAGTAGCTTTTAGCTATGAATATATGAATGATATATTTCAGTATTTTAATGAGAATGCAAGGCTTGTTAAAAATATTGAACAAGAAAAGAGCTATCAAATTGAGTTTACTAAAATAGATAGTGAAATTTATAATATTCTTTTTGAAGATGTTGATTTATCATATAGTTTTGTTAATCAATATACTTTTATTGATATTGCTATTGGAAATAGACAAAGTCAATTCGATGATTTTTTTAATTATTCTATTTCTTCAGCTGAAGCGCCAAATAATAAAATCATTGTAGATGAATCACTGAAAAATGGGTTTATCTTTTATTTATATAACATGGATTGCTATATTGAGGCAGAGAGTATTATTGATTTAAGAGATTTTCTAAAGAGTCGTGATTTTGTTTCGATAAATGATTTTTATTCTACTTGGTTAGACTTCAAATCAGTATATAGTGATTTAAAAATTGTATCCATTATCGTGGGTATTCTTTGTATTTGCTCTGTTATCGTTTTTTATTTCATTCAGTGGAAATATTTTATCAATTACTTTATAAAATACACATCAATATTTTTATTATTAGGTAATCAAAAAAAGAAATATGATATTTTATACATTTTAATTCATATTTTTGAATTACTGGTAATGTTTCTATTAGTTTACTTATTAGGTCTTAGCGTAATTGCTTTACTTGGTAATAGGAAAGTAGCATCGTTATTAGCAATATCGATATTTACTGATTTTAAATATTTTATATGTTTTTGCATAGTGCCATTTATAATGACAGGAATTATGTTTGTTATTGGATATATAATTTATTTAAATAGAAGTTTTGATGCAAAGAGAAGAAGTTTAAATTAATTTAGCTAATAAAATTTAAGTTTATTATTTTGATAGAATTTTAGTGATTTATCATTGAAATAAATGTTTTTTGTTATGAAATGATAAAGACTTATTATAACTTTTTTATAAAAATAAAGTTTTTAATAATAAATTTTAAGTTCATTAATATATTTTACTATGATGAAACTTTTAATTACTTTTTTATTATCGTTATTTTTATTTAGTAATAGTAATTTTTTACCGGTAAATGGGACATATCAAGCTCGTAATTATATTGTCATGGATGCGTACACAAATGAAGTTCTAGAGGGCAAAGATATTAATCGAAGTTATTCAGTTGCGTCAATTTCTAAAATTATGACGGCAATTATTGCTCTTGAAAGTGATAGATTGTTTAATGTGATAGTTGTTGATGACATCATTAAAACAATTGAAGGCTCATCATTATATTTATCAATTGGCGATCAAATTACTATTATTGATTTAGTATATGGTTTGCTTCTTAGAAGCGGTAATGATGCGGCTGTTTTAATTGCTAAAAATATTTCTGGAAATATTGATTCTTTTGTGATGGAAATGAATCAAAAAGCTAAAGAAATTGGTATGAAAAATACGATATTTAATAATCCTTCAGGATTAGATATTTTTGATGAAGGAAATATTTCTTCTTGTTATGATATGGCTCTATTAATGTCGTATTGTTTAGAAAATAAGATATTTTGTCAGATTATAAATACAAAAACATATAAATCTCCATTAAAGGGGACATGGATTAATAAAAATAAATTATTGAAACAATATGAATATTGTTTAGGTGGAAAGACTGGTTATACTAAAAAAGCCAGAAGAACATTAATTAACTGTGCACAGAAAGATAGTCAAAGTCTTATCGTAGTAACTTTTGATTGCGGTGCGGACTTTAGCTTTCATAAATTCTTATTTGAAAAATATTTTAATGAGTATAATTACATTGTCTTTTTGAATCAGGGGAAAAACTATATCGATGAATATGTAATTTATTCAAAAAAGCAAATTGGAATTAGAATTTCTAAGAAAAAAGAACTAAAAGGAATAAAAAAATATTATATAAATCCTTTAACAAGTCAATTAAAAATCACTTTCATTTTTGATGATGGAAAAATTATTGATGGAGGAATATATGATAATGTTCAATTCTCTTCTTAATCTAATGGATAAGGCCAAGCAATTAGAGAAAGACCTCTTAACCCAATATTATATGCTTGATTTCCTTTATAAGGAAGTTGAGTAAATTTAATTTCTAAATAGCTTATATCCATTCCATCCATATAAGTTTTTAATGATGTATTTTCGTGTTTTTTATTGATTTCATTAATATAAACACTTCTAATTAGCGTGCCATCTTCATCAAATCCATCAATAGTTACAACAGGAAGATCTTTATCAATTTTATTTCCAGCAGAGCAATTATTGATTTGACCAATTTCTAAACGAATTTCTAATTTTAAATTAGATTCAAACATTGCGGTTTGAATACCTTGTTTTGCATTTGTTGATGAAGAAATTTTTACTTCTCCGTTCGCGTATCGATCAGCTTTATCTAAATATTTATAACCATAAATAAAACGGAAGTAATTTGGTAAAGTATCAATAAATGAAAATGATGTCATCGTTTTATTATCATGACCTAAAACAATTTTGTTATTTTTATTTTTAGGAATAGAGTTGTTATCTTCTATTGAACTATTACTTGTGGATGATTGAAAAGATGAAGCAACTTCTGAAAAAGTGTTTGAAGAAACATCAGATGATAGTGATAGTTCACTACTTTCGTTGATACTAGAAAAAGAACTACTGAAATCATTTTCACTTGTTGGTAATGAATTTGATGTTGTTGATATATCAGAACCAGATGAAATAGAATTAGTTGAATCTTTTTCTATAATTGATAAATTGTTATTATCTATTTGATTGGAGGTATCTGATTGAATAGAAACGCGACTTGTAAAAGAAGAATCTAAAGTATCTTCAGATAAAGAATCAGAATAATTCTTTGAATAATTACAAGAGCATAGAGTTAAAGCTAATAAGCAAATAAAAATCTTCTTTTTCATTTTTTTATCCTTTAATTAAAGTAGAAAGTATATCTTTTAATTCTGATTACTACAATCAATTATATTTTTATCTTTTTATTTTAATAAATCAACTTATTAAGAGAAATTTATTTAGAAAAGTTAGTTGAAAATGTGTGCAATAATTTGAATTATTGCTAAATGTTTTTTAGTATAACTTGATAATTTGGTGTTCTTGTAGCAAGTATGATAAAAGAAATTCAAAGATAAGTACTTGATAACAAAGCCACTGAGAATTAATTTATGGTGAGTATACTGATAAGGACTTTCCTCAAATTTTAAAAATCGAAGAGAGGTAGACTTAGTTATGTAAAAAATAATTAATATTAAAAAGTCTTATATTACGCTAAAAATGTATCAAAAACTAATAATGAATTTTTACTTGTGTTGTAATCAAGTTGTAATTTCATGGATTAGTCGATTTTTTTGAGAATGAAAAAGATATTAATTTATTTGTTGGTGGAACGATAATGTCTAAGCATTAACATGAAAGAATTTCACTTGATTGTACGATAAAAATAAAATTAGTTGATAAGCTACTAAAACAAATGAATAATAAGATTAATTTGTTCTTTTTTTTAAAATTATTCTTATAATTTGTTTTTATTAACAATAAATATATTGAAGTGTCTAAAAGCACTTCTTTTTTATTGAAAGGAAGAAAAATGAAAACAAAAGAAAAGATATTAATTACTCTATCAATTGGTTTAGTAATTGTTGGAGGAGCACTTGGTGTAGTAACTAAAGGATTTAGTAAATGGGATTTTTTTAAAAAAGATGAAAATGAAAAGGATTTACCAGTTTTAAATGATGACGAATTAATCAATTCAATTTCTAAAGGTATTGTTTTAAAAAACTTATCAAAAGGAAATAATGAAATTGGACAAATGACTCAAACAATTTCATATTCTATAAGTCCAAATAATGCGTCAATGGAAGATGTAAAAGTAACAATAAAATATCATGATGGAAGTGATTGTTCCAGTGTTATGAGAGTAGATCATGATCAAAGTAAGAAGGAAATAATTTTAACTAATCTAAATGAATTTAATAAACCTATTCAATTAAAAGTTGAAAGCGTAATGGATAAAAATATTTACGCTATAGCCACAATAGATTATACGAAAAAAATTAAATCAATTAATGTGACCTCTGATGTGTTTGTTTCAAAAGGATTTAAAATTAATTCAAAAACATTATTTATACCAGTTTACTCTATTTATACAAAAAATGTTGACTTAACATATACATTAACAGGTGGAAATATCGAAATTGTTGATACTGGTGAAAAGATTACAGAAATTTATAATTTAGGTGAGGAAGGAATTAATTTTCTTTATCAATATGCTACATTGATTAAAGATGTAGTATTAAATTATGCTAATCCTATATTTGATACCAGCATTAAGAGTAAATTACCTAGTGGTAAAACTGTATATGAACTAACAGAAAATAAAGATATTCATGATATTCTAATTTATTTATACACTAAAAATAATGGTGATGAGATTCCAGATATTGAAGATAGTTTAGAATATAATTATTTACAATTTAAAGTGAAAAATATAAATGCTAATGTTAGTGATGGGACAACTGTTCGCTGTGAAGATTTATTAATAAAAACTACAATCGCAGATTTAGATTTTAGTCATTATTATATAGAACTTGAAAAAATTAGTTTAGAATTATCTCAAATTGTTTTTTGATATATTATGTCCTTATTTTAAAAGTAATGTTTAGGTGATATACTAAGTATGGTATTTAATACCTCAGGAATGATATGAAAAAGATACTTAAACACAAAAAATTATTAATTACTTTAGTTACTATATTTTCTACATTTGTATTTATTTTTGGCGCATTTGGAATTTATGTTAGTATTTATTATCATGCCAAAGTGACTGCAAAACAAGCGTTAGTTAGTGATGACTATGTTACCGTTACTAAAAATAAAAACTATTATGTTTTTGGAAATGATAAAGCCAGTATTGGATTAATCTTTTATCCGGGTGCAAAAGTTGAATATACTTCTTACGCTCCATTAATGAGGGAACTAGCAAAAAATGGAATATTTTGTGCCTTAGTGCATATGCCATTAAATTTTGCATTTTTTGATATTGATGCTGCGAAGAAGATTAAAGATAAATATGATGGTATTGATATTTGGTATCTTGGTGGACATTCCTTAGGCGGAGCGATGGCATCATCATACATTGCATCAAACATAGATGATTATAGTGGCTTACTATTATTAGGATCCTATTCAAGTTCGGATTTAAGTAAAACAAATCTTAATGTTATTTCAATTTATGGTAGTAATGATCGGGTTTTAAATTTAGATAAATATCAAAGTAGTAAAAAGAATTATCCATCGAGTTTTAATGAATTAATTATTATCGGTGGATGTCATTCTTATTTTGCTGATTATGGTCATCAAAGAGGCGATGGTGATGCGACTATTTCTAGAGAAGAGCAGATTAAAATAACTTGTCTTTATTTTGTTGATAAGGCAAATATTAAATTACAAAACAATCGCAATTTTTAATGTTATACAGGATAATAGAATTTTAAAATGTTGAAACTAAATGTACCAAATCAATATGATATTATTTGTATATGGTGTTTTTATAAGACATTAATCAAACAGAATATATTTTTAATTTTAATAAAAATAATTATAAGATGTATCAATTTGGTGTTAAGAAATCAAATATGAGAATTATTTAGCATTTAAACAATATTTAAAATAAAAACGGATATATTTTTTCATTAATATTAATAAGTCTGTTTATACATTTAAAAAAAATATAAATTTATTAATTATCAATAACTGATATTTATCTATTTTAATCTTATGATAAAGAAGATATAAAAAATCAAACGTGGGTTACATCATCAAAAATAATAAATAAGTAAATGCTGACATAAATATGTCAATCAATAAAGAATAAATATAATAATAGAGAAATTTATTATTTAAAATGTTAAAAGTAATTTTATAATTATTGCAATGGCTTTTATAAAGCTTTTTAGTTTAAGTGATGAATATCTCTTTGTTTAAAAGAAGATAATGGAAAAAATGATTAAATTTTGTTAACTAGTAGAAATAAGAAATTTTGCTTTTTTAACTATAAAAGCGTGATATTAGCCTAATCATGTAATTGGATTTCAAATAATATAGATTATGATTATAGGTATAGCTTCTCGTTGTTTAATAGAAAATCAAACTAAGAAGATTTTTGTTAATGAAGATTATATAAAATTTGTTAAAAGATATAACTTGATTCCATTGATAATTCCTTTTAATGATATTGATGAAAAGATTCTTTCCTTATGTGATTGCTTCTTGATCCCGGGAGGAAATGATATTGATGCAAAATATTATCATCGTAAAAATCATCCTGATTCAATTTTAGTTGATCCATTAGTCGATCAACTTGATTTTAAAATTTTAGATTATGCAGTAAAAAATAAAAGGCCAGTTTTAGGAATATGTCGCGGTCTTCAGGTAATAAATGTATATTTTGGTGGAAGTTTAGTTCAACATATTAAATCAAAAATACATGAAAATGCATTAAATCATCATTTAAAAATTAATGATAGTTCTTATTTTAAAAATCTTTTCTCTAAACCATATATAATCAATTCATTTCATCATCAAAAAATTGACAAATTAGGAAATAATCTTATTGTTGAAGGAACTTGTAAAATGGCAATAGAATTAATTACTCACCGAAGTTTACCAATTATTGCATGTCAGTATCATTTAGAAAAGATTGACGATAATAATACTGATCAGGTGATGAAATATTTTTTAAAATCGATTTTATTTTGAAGTAACATGTTGATTTATGCGATAATAACGATGTAAAAAAGAGGTAAAGTATATGAAAATCTTTTTAAAAATAATCAAGCGATTGTTTACTGGGTTATTCCTGTTTTTATTTATATTAATTACTGGATTAAATGTCAGTAAGCGATTTATTTTATTTGATTATTATAATAAATATCATGTTGAAGGAAAAATTGTTGGATTAAATGATGGTTTTATTCCTCAAGGATTAGGTTATAGTGAAGAAAAATATTTAACTCTTCAATCTGGTTATCTTGTTGGATCAAATCATTGTGTCATTTATTTGATTGATAATGAGGGTAAATATAAAAGAATTAATATTGTCAATGAAGATGGTAGTCCATATGTTGGTCATTGCGGTGGAATTAGCATATATAAAGATTTTGTATATGTAAGTGAAGATTTCATAGATGGAGATTATGATGTCAGTAATCGACTTTATATCTTCTCTTTAAAAGAATTATTAGAAAAAGAAGATAGAGGTAATATTGTAAATAAAAACTATGTTAATGTTGATGCAGAAGGAGCATTTGTCAGTAATGATGGGAAATATATTTATGTAGGAGAATACTATTATCCAAAATCATTTGAAACGGAAAAAAATCATCATATTACTACGCCAAATAACTTTGAACAAAAAGCTTTTGTCTGTGCGTATGAAATTGATGAGAGTAAGGAGAATTTTCTTGGAGAACTTGCTTATCAGATTTCAATTCCAGATATTGCTCAAGGATTTGCAGTTCAAGATGGTGTTTGTGTAATTTCCAGATCTTGGGGACCAGCGCTTTCTCAATTAGGTTTTTATGAAATAAAATCAAGTGATATGGTTTCTTCCAGTTCTGGAAAAGAGGTTCCTTTATATTATGCTGATGCCTCTACATTAATTGAAAATGTTAAATTACCTTCAATGAGCGAAGGAGTTTTTATCAAGGATAATCGCGTATTTATTTATTTTGAATCGGCGGGTAATAAATATATCTTTGGAAAATTATTTAACGCTTATTATACTATTAGTTATCCATTTATAACAATGTAATAAATAAAATTATTTGTTAATATTATATTTGATTTTAAATTAAATTTTAGCGGTCATATCAATAGGTTAAAACGCCGATTATTATCTATAGGAATTTGTATTTAATTTTAATCTTATATTAAATTCATATTAACTAAAATATAAATTGATTACTTAACATTTATGCATATTAATGGTAAAATCAAAGCATATTAGGTGATAAATTATGATGAAAGACAATGAATCTGTAGAAATGTATTTGGAAACTATTCTTATTCTTAAAAAAGAAAAAAGTTTTGTCCGTTCTATTGATGTTGTAGAAAGAATGGAATTTGCAAAATCAAGTGTTTCAGTTGCAGTTAAAAAGATGGTTTCTTCCGGACTGATTATTATTGATGATAAAGGTGGAATAGAATTAACAGAACTTGGAAAAGAAAAAGCTGAAAATATCTATGAAAAGCATTGTACTCTTACTAAAATGCTTGAAATGCTTGGAGTTGATTCCAAATCTGCAGAAAACAATGCTTGTCGAATTGAACATGTGATATCTGATGATGTATTTCAGGCAATGAAAAAACATTTAAATGAATTTAAAGACAAATAATAAGTTGTAAGTATAGATTAGTTTAGAAACATTTTTTATTAATTGAAGGGAGAAAAGAAGATGTTTGATAAAAAATTAAAATTATATAACGGAGTAGAAATTCCTCAGATAGGACTTGGAACTTGGCTTATTGATGATGATGAAGTAGAAGAAATTGTTAAAACGGCACTTAAAATGGGTTATCGACATATTGATACAGCAGAAGCCTATGGTAATGAAAAAGGAGTGGGCAGAGCTATTAAAACATGTGGTATTTCCCGCGAGGAAATATTCTTACAAACCAAACTTATTGCAGAGGCTAAAACCTATGCTGAAGCAAAAAATGAAATTGAATTATCTTTTGAAAAGCTTGGCGTTGATTATATTGATTTAATGATTATCCATTCACCTCAACCTTGGGCAACATTTAGAAATGGTGATCACCATTTTGAAGGAAATCTCCAAGCGTGGAAAGCGTTAATTGAATTTTATAAAAAAGGAAAAATTAAAGCAATAGGTGTTTCTAATTTTGAAATCGTTGATATTGAAAATTTAATTAATAATTCAGATGTTAAACCAATGGTTAATCAAATTTTAACTCATATTTCTAATACTGATTTTGAATTAATAAAATATTGTCAGGATAATGATATTGTTATTGAAGCATATTCACCGATTGCTCATGGTGAACTACTTGATAATAAAGAAATTAAAATTTTGGCGGATAAGTACCAGGTAAGTATCGCTCAACTTTGTATTCAATATACTTTACAACTTGGCTTAGTTTCTTTACCTAAAGCTTCTAGTTATAATCATTTAAAATCAAATATTACTTTAGATTTTGAAATTAGTAGTGAAGATATGTTAAAACTATGTCAAATTGATAAAATCCATAGTTATGGAAATTATGAAGTGTTTCCTTGTTTTTCAAAGCAAAAGAATAAGTAATTTGATATTAAATAAAAAACTTGATTATCATTGACCGATAATCAAGTTTTTTTCAACTTTTATTACAATGTTCTTATTGTGAAGAATAATTCATAAATTGTAATATGAATAACATTAGCCTAATCTTTATTCCGATGTTAGTATGTTTTGTATTAGTGTATTCAATTGTTAAAAAGAACAATGCTTATGCTTCCTTTATTAAGGGTACAAAAGAGGGACTAGGTTTATTTAAAGAAGTCTTTCCTTCAGTATGCGCTATGCTACTAGCGGTAGCACTTTTAAAAAGTTGCGGTATAATTGAGGACCTAAAAATAATACTAAGTAAATATTTACCATATAGTAATTTGTTTTCCGATATTGCTCCAATGGTGATATTTCGACCAATATCCGGAAGTGCATCAGTAGCTATTTTAGATCAAATATGTGCAAGTGGTGGAGATTCGATATCGTGTAAAACCGCTTCAACTTTACAAGGTAGTACTGATACCACGATATATGTATTAAGTTTATATTTTACCAGTGTTGGAATAACTAAATGGAAACACGCTTTAAAAGTTGGTCTTTTAGCGGATATAATTGGAATTGTATCTGGAGTTACTTTGGCAATTATATTTTTTGAGTGATTAATTGTCTATTAAATTTCTTATTCAATAAACAATAAATGATAATAAAAAATTCAAGAATTTTCTTGTTTTTTTCATTAAATCAAAATACAATTATTTTTACAATAAACAATTTTAAAAAATGGAGAAAAAATATGAAAAATAAGAAACTATGTTTACTATTAATGTCAACATTGGCCTTAGTAGCATGTAACAACGCATCAAAACCAAATGAATCTTCTAGTTTAAATTCCATTAGTTCAATTTCAGATGTAGAAACAACATCGACAGACAATACATCGGATGATAGTACATCAACTGTTACTACAACAACATCAAGTAGTGCTGAATCAAGTAATTCTAATACTTCATCTTCAAGTTCTAATTCTCAAAAATCATGGACTGCAAATGATATTAGCGTAATGAAAGATATAAAATAGAATTAGTAGGAATCTGGGAAACCGGATTCCTTTTTTTTGAATTAAA